>JASFUJ010000222.1:0-6052 GCA_050050355.1 Acidobacteriota bacterium | reverse complement strand
CAGGCCGACAGCGAATGGGTCCCCGCCATGTCGAGGATGAGGTCGAACCGCCGTTCACCCCGGGTGAAATCCTCCCGGGTGTAGTCGAGGACCTCGTCCGCGCCGAGCGAGCGGACCAGGTCCACGTTCCGTGTGCTGCACACGCCGGTGACCCGCGCTCCGAACGACCTGGCGATCTGCACGGCGAAGGTGCCGACGCCTCCCGACGCGCCGACGATCAGGACCGTCTGACCCGCCTGGAGCCGCCCCCGGTCGCGGAGCCCCTGGAGGGCGGTGAGCGCGGCGACGGGGACGGCCGCGGCCTGCTCGAAGGTGAGCCCGGCCGGTTTCGGCACCAGCCGGTCCTCCGTACCGCAGGCGTACTCGGCGAACGCGCCCCGGCAGACGCCGTAGACCTCGTCCCCCGGGCGCAATCGAGTGACCTCCTCGCCCACCGCCTCGACCCGCCCCGCCAGGTCGACCCCGGGGACCGGCCTCTTGGGACGGAACAGCCCGTTGCCCAGGCGCAGGAAGTACGGATGACCCCGGACGTCGTGCCAGTCGAGCGGATTGACGGCGGCCGCGTGGACGCGCACCAGCACGCCGTCGTCCCCGACCTCCGGAGCATCGATCTCCCGGAGCCCGAGGACCTCGGGCCCACCATACTCTGCCTGGACGATCCCCTTCATGGAGCCCTCCCGTGACCTGCGGTGACGGTTCGTACCGGGGGTCATCATAGATCACCCGAGATCGGCTCTCCGGCACCTCGCCGGGCGAGGCCAGGGGCCTCCGGCGGAGCGCGAGCCCCTCGGCGTCGGCGCGCCCCGCCGGAGCATCAGCTCAGGATCGGCTCAGGAGCCGGACTCGATGGGGCACGGCCCCTTGGGGTTGGGACACCAGGTCAGGTTGCCGTTGCAGGAGGCATAGCAGCCGTCGATGGCGAAGCAACTGTCCCCGGTGCCGGTGCAGGAGACCGGGCTGGCGTGGGCGCACGTGGCCGTGGCCGAACAGGTACAGACCGGACAGTACCGGGTGCCGGTGTCGGTGCCCCAGCAGGAGCCGCGCTCGCTCGGGCAGCTCGCGTCCGTGGCGGTGCACGACGATCCCGTGCAGGTGACGGTGCTTCCGTCCTGGCAGTCGGCAATGCAGGTGGACTGGGCGCCCGGGCCGCCGATGTCGTCGCCCCCTCTGTTCGAGCCGCGGGCCGCCTGGTAGAGGAAACCCACGTCGGCCGTCGGAACCGCGAGTGCCGACTGGCACCCGGAGCCCTGGGTCGGAGATTCGGCCAGCGCGGGAACCGCGGCGAGGCCGGCCAAGACGAGAATCGCGGTGCACAGGGGAACCGTTACACGATGACTCATGGTCGCTCCTTTCGGTGAAGGCCGAGGGGTGCACCCACTATAACGCGATTGCGGCGATGCGAAGTTGCGGTCTCCTTCGCGCGACGAACCGGTAGCCCAACCCCCGGACGGCGAGGAGGTGGCGGGGACGGGGCGGATCCGGCTCGATGCGCCGGCGTGGCCAGAGGACGTGGACGTCGACGGTGCGGATGGTGGGCATGGCGTCGAAGCCCCAGACCTTGTCCAGGAGCTCGTCCCGGGAGAGGAGCTCGCCCCGGTGCTCGACGAAGTAGACCAGGAGCTCGTCGAGCCGGGCCGAAGGCTCCACCGGCTCGCCGCCGCGGGTGACGGTCCCCGCGCGCAGGTCGACCCGTTCCCCCGGGCGCTGCCCGCCGCCGAGGAAGCCCTCCGGGAGCGCTCCCGGAGAGCTTCGCGCTGAAGCCCCCTACCGGTCGACCCGAGCGAAGACGATGTCCTGGCGGTCGAAGGTGTCGACGCCGAGGACCGTGTCGTCCGGGATCACCACCGGCAGCCCCAGGGGGTTGCTGACCGTGAACGCGGCCACGAAGTCGTTGCCGACGGCCTCGAAGCCCACGTAGTCCCCGGGGAAGTACCCGCCGGCGATCACCATCTGGCGCGTGTCGAACGACGTGTCCGTGAGCCGCTCTTCGCCGAGCAGGGTGAGGTCCGGAGAGAGCGTCCGCACGTAGACGTCGGTGGTGAGCTCGGCGTCGCCGAAGACGTCGTTGCGGAAGTCGTAGAACAGCACGCCGACCGTACCGTCCTCGGCCACCGCCGCGGCGGGCAGGAAGGCCCCCGGGAACGGCTGGTTGGTCACCGGCACCGGGTCCGACCAGGTGTCGCCGCCATCCTCCGACTTCGAGATCACGACGTTGGACAGCCCGAAGGGGCTGAGGCTCCCGTCCTGCCAGACCATGTACAGGTCACCGCTGAGCGGGTCGACCGTCAGGTCGGGGAAGTTGCCTCCGCCCCGCACGAAGATCCCCAGCTCGATGTCGAAGCCGACCGTCGGCTGCACCATGGAAACCACTGTGTCCAGACGTTCCCAGTGCAACCCCTGGTCGGGCGAGCGGAAGATCGCCATCTCGATGCGCTGGGTCGCACCGCCCTCGCGCGGGTCGTCCACCGTCCGGAAGAAGGCGTTGACCAGGGTGCCGTCGGGAAGCACCACGATCTGCACGTCCTGCCGGAAGGTGGCCGCCTGGGGCGGATCGACGACGTCCCGGGCGTTGACCGGCCGCGCCGGTCCCCAGGTCTTGCCGCCGTCGGTCGAACGGCTGAACAGCACCGCGTAGTTGCCGTTCCGGAACAGGGTCCAGGTGGCGTAGACCAGGTCCGGGTCGAAGGGGTCCGCGGTCATGGTGTTCTTGTCGTGGATCTGGACGATGTTGGGGCTGTCGCCGCCGTCGGCCCGGAGCTCCTTGATGACCACCGGCTCCGACCAGGTGGCGCCGCCGTCCAGCGAGCTGGCCACGGTCATGCCGTTCCTGGCGTTGCTCTGGTCGAACACCAGGGCCATGCTGTACAGGGTCCCGTCCGGCCCGAAGGAGAGCCAGGGGTCCGAGGCGCGCTCGAAGTCGCCCGTGGAGCCGGTGGCCCCGCCGGCACAGCGGGAGAACGGCACGCTCACCGGGGTCCAGGTGGCCCCGCCGTCCGTGCTGTAGGCCATCAGGTTGCCCTGGGCGCCGCCGTTGCTCCACCGGTCCTGGTGCCAGGCGGCGACCAGGTTGTCCGGGGCGGTCGGGTTGACTGCCAGGTGGGGCTCCGACTCGCTGTTGCGGTACAGGTGGCCGAGCTGCGGACGGGCGTTGCAGGCGGTCACGGCCACCGGGTCGGTGGGGTCGCCGCCGTCCGGGTACGGACTCGCGCCGCTGATCGGCACGGTCGCGGCCCCGGCGGTGGCGGGGAGAGTCAGCAGGATGGCCAGAATCCAGCGGACCGGAGCCGTACGAGCCGGCCGGCGTCGGGTGGTTTCGAGGTTCGTCATGTCGCGTTCCTTCCTTTCGGTCGAGGAGGTTTACGTGATTCGCGCTGTCCTCTCCTCCTGCCTCCGAGCTCGAGAAGCGATCAAGGAACCTGTCACCAAAGGTACGTAAAATCTGGCGCCGAGTTTGCCGTCGGCGTCGAGAACGGCGCCGGCCGGCCGGCCCGGCCACTCCGGTATCATCTGCCGCAGGCTCCACAAACCGAGCTCCAAAAGGAGGAACCCATGGTCTCGATCGCATCGCTGTGGCTTCCGATCGTGCTGTCCGCGGTCGCCGTCTTCGTCGTGAGCGCCCTGGTCTGGATGGTCCTGCCCTGGCACAGGAAGGACTTCGCCGGCCTCCCCGATGAGCCCCGGACCCGGGAGGCCATGAAGGACACGGCGCCCGGCCTCTACACCGTCCCCTACGCCGAGCGGGCGGACTTCCAGTCGCCGGAGCACAAGAAGAAGCTCGACGAGGGGCCGGTGGCGTTTCTGACGGTCATGCCCCGGGGCGAGCCGTCGATGGCGAAGAGCCTCGTGCAGTGGTTCGTCTGGTCGCTGGTGGTGGGCGTCGTCGTGGCGTACCTGGCCGGCCGGACCCTCGATGCGGGCACCCACTACCTGCAGGTGTTCCGGGTGGTCGGGACCGCCGCCTGGATGGCGTACTCCTGGGCGTACGTCCAGGAGGCGATCTGGTTCGGCAAGCCCTGGGGGTTCGTCACCAAGCAGCTCTTCGACGGCCTGCTCTACGCCCTGGTCACGGCGGGGATCTTCGGCTGGCTCTGGCCCTGACCGAGGGCCGGCGGCCGGCGCCGGTCCGGTCTCCGCTTCGCGCTCACATGCGACACAGCCTTGCTTGAGCGATCACAAGTCATTCGTTTTCAACGATTTGACTCCAAAAAACCTGATCCTCTAGGGTCTCCTGCACACTGCAACCCCGGAGGAGATGGACGATGGCGAACGAGGTGGCGCACGCACAGGCGAAGGGCACCGGAGTGATGAGCTCGGTCCGCTGGATCCGCGAGGCGTACGGTCCGGAGGTCCTGAAGGAGGTGCACCGCTCCCTCTCCCCCGAGGTGGCGGAGATCGTGAAGAACCCGCTGGCCGTCCAGTGGTACCCGGTCTCCGTGCTCGACCAGCTCTGGCTCGGGCTCCGGACCCGGGTCCACGCGGGGAACGACCCCGCGTTCGAGCAGGCCATGATCGAGCAGGGGAAGTTCATCGCGGAGGACAACCTGAGCACGGTCTTCCGGGTGCTGCTCGCCTTCGTCGGCTCGCCGGAGCAGATGTTCAAGACCCTGCCCCGCCTGTGGGCCCAGTACTTCGACGGCATCGACGTGGCCAACGACGAGTCCGCGATCGCCGAGAAGCGGGGCAGCACGCGGGTCCACGGTCTGGGGAACCTCCACTACATCGCCCCGGTGGTCGCGGGATGGACGGAGCTCGGGTTCAAGAAGGTGGGGGCGAAGCACGTCCGGGTCCGGGAGGAGAGCTACCAGGAGGGGAAGGTGACGGCCGACCCGCTGGTGTTCCACGTGGCCTGGAGCTGAGGGTCGGCAGCGAGCCACCGTTCTCCAGCGGGCATTTTCCGGCCCAGTTTGAGATAGTTGCCGGATCATGTCCGCGCTGCGCTTCGAGATCCGCCGCCTCTCGCGGCTGGCCGCGCCGCTGGTGACGGCGCAGGTCGCGGCGATGACCATCTGGGTGATCGACGTGATCATGCTCGGCCAGGTGAGCGTCCACGCCCTGGACGCGGCCTCGCTCGGGCGCCTGTGGCTGTTCGGGACGGCGATCTTCACCATCGGGCTCCTCCTGGGGCTCGATCCGGTGGCGGCCCAGGCGTACGGCGCCGGCGACCGGCGGGGCCTGATCCTGGCGGGCCAGCGGGGGCTGTTGACCGTGCTCCTGCTCTCTCCGGTCTGGGCCGGGCTCGCCCTGTCCACCGGTCCCACGCTGCGTCTCGCGGGCCAGGACCCCGCCCTGGCGGACGAGGCCCACCGCTACGTGCTGGCCCAGCTCCCGGGGCTCGGCTTCTTCTTCGGCTACATCGTTCTTCGGCACTGGCTCCAGGCCCAGGGGCGCATGAAGCCGATCATGTGGGCCACGATCAGCGTCAACGTCGTCAACGCGTTCGCCAACTGGGTGCTGATCTTCGGCAACCTGGGCTTCCCCGCCCTGGGCTCCCTCGGCGCCGGCATCGCCACGGGGATCGCCTTCGTCTACGTCTTCGCGTTCGTCGCCGTGGCGGCGCACGGGCTGGGCGCCGCGAGCCCCTGGCGGGCGTGGCGGCGGGACGTGCTCCACCTGCCGTCGGTCGGCCGGATCCTCGGCCTCGGGGCGCCGGTGGGGCTCCAGCTCGGGCTCGAGTACTGGGCGTTCAGCATCACCACCCTGTGGGCCGGCTGGCTCGGGCACGATCCCCTGGCGGCCCACACGGTCGTCGTGGCGATCACGTCGCTGACCTTCATGGTGCCGATGGGGATCTCCTTTGCCGCCGTGACCCGCGTCGGCAACCTGGTGGGGGCCCGGAAGCACGACGACGCCCAGTACGCCGGCTGGGTGGCGTTCGGCCTGGGGGGCGCCGTGATGGTCGTCTTCGCGGTCGGCCTCGTGCTCGGCCGGCGGATGCTGCCGGAGCTCTTCACCGACGACCCGGGCGTGATCGCCCTGTGCGCGGTGCTCCTGCCGATCGCGGCCGCGTTCCAGGTGGTCGACGGCGCGCAGATCGTGGGCTCGGGCATCCTCC
>JASFUJ010000221.1:0-6055 GCA_050050355.1 Acidobacteriota bacterium | reverse complement strand
GACCGGCCGAGCTCTGCCGCTCGCACCAGGTGCGGTGGGATCGGGCGTCGGGGTTCCATCCCGGCCCGACGAAGCGGCAGCCCCGCTCGCGGTTCTGGCGCTCCTGGGCCACTGCCGTGATGGCGTAGAGCTCGCAGTCCGTCCCCCCGGACCCCGCGATGACGAGATGACCCTCCATCATGTCGATCCGCTCGGGGGCCTCGGCCATCGGCTGGGCATCCTCGAGCCGTCGCTTGCAGCCTACGAGCTCGTCCTCGCGCGCTCGTGCCTCACGGTCGATGGTCGCGGCCTGCTGGCGCAGACACCAGTCGCGGTGCAGGGAGTGATCTTCGGACCAGCGGGGTCCCGAGAAACCGCAGCCCAGGCCCCGCGCACGCTGCACGAGAGCCAGGGCCTTCTCCGCGTAGCGCTCACAGTGCGCGGCGCGCGGCGGCATGACCTCCATGGAGCCGGACGGCACCTCGGCCGGAGAGCCGGGCGGCGGGACGATCTCCATCGTTCCCGACTGCATCTGGGCCCGAGGGAGGGAAGCCGACGGCGCAGTATCCGCGATCCATTCGAAGGTCTCCCAACCCTTCACGTGGTCACTGACGGCGGCGAGATGGCTGTCGGGCCCGACACCGGCACGGACGTACTTGCCGCTCTGAGTCGAGCGGAAGGCCACTCGGTTGCCGCCCACCAGGAGGAGCTCGAAGGTCTCCCATCCTTTGACGTGGTCACTGACCGCGGCCAGGTGACTGTCCGGACCGACCCCCGCGCGGACGACCTTCCCCGACTGTTCGGATACCAGGGCGATGCGGGTTCCACCCACCTGGATCACGCGAAATCGTTCCCATCCCCGCAGGTGATCCGATACGGCTGCGAGGTGGCTGCCGGGTCCCACTCCGGCCCGGACGACCTTGTTGCTCAGTGTCGAGCGCAAGCTCAGGCGGGTCGGAACGCTCAGGGTGAACGTGATGGACGATCCCGCTCCCGACAGATCTCGGATCCCGTAGCCGCTGGGAACACCGTCTGCCCACCGCAAGATGACCCGCTCGGGGTGGCCGGAATCGTAGAAGGGCGAGATGTCGTAGCCGGTCCTGGGGTCCTCGCCGTCCCAGAGAGCCTCGCGGTCGCTGGCACTGCCGCGCACGGGCCGGATGAGGCGGATGCCCCTGCGCGCCCAATCATTCCAGACGCAGGGAAGCTTGTTCATGTCCACGCCGGTCTTGTCGTGGAGGTTCTTCGACAGCTCCCGATCCTCGATGACATGCCAGATGGCCAAACCCTGATCGGGAAGGGCCGCGGCCTTCCCGGGCGGTCCGGCGTCGTACGAATGCCCCGCCCACCGGTTCTCCAGGAGAAAGTACTCGCGATCTCCGTACCCGGGTCGAGAGAGTCGAAAGACCTGGCCCGTCTCCTCGACGGAGTGGAGGACGAGCGGGCCGCTCACGTCCACGACGGAGGGCGTGAGCCACCCGTACATCGACTTCTGCGCCGGATCGAGATGGGGGTGTCCCCCGGGCTTGTCCATCAGGGAGAAGGCACCGGCCCTGTACGGGTGATCGAAGCCTTGGGAGTTGCACTGAAAGTACTGATCCGGCGCGTTCAAGAAGCCGTGCGCCAGCTCGTGCGCCACCACGCTCATGGCCCCGGGACCGCTGACGTAAGCCTCGGTGATCTCGGTGATCGTCACGCCATCGACCATCAGCGGCTTTGGCGGCACATGACTGCCGACAACGCCCCGACGGGTTCCGAAGACCTGCGCCTGGGGGATGATCATGAGGATCACGAGCTCGTCGCGCTCGATCACCCGGTTCCCATTCGAGTCGTACTTGCTGAAGTCGAAGTCCTGCTCGGCACGCCTGACCGCCTCGGCCCACTTGTGAGAGTGCCCTCCGTAGAACCCCTCGTCGTCCAGGTAGCGCGGGTTGCCGTCGGGATCCGTGTACTCGTGCGCCGTGCCCACCGCGTCGGCCGGTGAATACGGGGGTTGGCGCCAGTAGAGCTCCCATGGGTACTCAGCGTCATACCAACCGAGGAAGGCTGCCTTCGCGACTCGCAGCCTGCCGCGTGAGCTCTCCGCGAAGTAGCCGGCGACGCTGTGCTGGGCGCCGAAGATCATGTCGTGCACGACCTGAGCCCCTGGAGCCGGGTGCGCCGGGCGGTGGGGATCCCAGAGGATGACGAGCAGGTCCCGCGTCCCCGTCGCCGGCTGGAGCGGGCGCTGCGACTGCACTGCAGGCTCGAGCACCAGGATGGCGACGAACAGCGTGAGCACGCGACCGATCGCGCGCAGGATCGAGCGGCCGAGCGTGGCAAACCCCGGGAATGCCGGGTCCTGGTGTCGGGGGGTCTGGAAGCCGTGGCCTGACATCGTCTGGTCTCCCTCTCAGATGAGGGGCTCGTTCACCCGTTCGGATACGACAGCGTTTCACCGGAATGTATGAGGACCGGCAGTCCCGCCACAATCACATGATCGTGTGGCTGGGAGTCTGCGCGTCAAACCGACGAGAGCAGCGGCCTCGAGCCGAGGCGAGCTCCGGGCGGGGGCGCCCCCTGCCTCCCCCAAGGCCGGCTCCTGCCGGCCGGTCTTGTGAACTGGGGGAAGGGAGCCGGGGGGTCTGGAGGGGTGATCCAGAGGATCCAGTAAGGACGAACCTGACACATCCGTCACGAGCCCGAGCTTTGTCGACGTCTAGACGAGCTTCTCGCGGATGGCGCGACCGACCGCCTCGGCCACGCCGTGGACCTGGAGCTTGCGGTAGACGTGCTTGACGTGGCTGCGCACGGTGTCGATGCTGATGCCCAGGGTGGAGGCGATCTGCTTGTACGCGAGCCCCTGGACCAGGCCGCGCAGGACGTCGCGCTCCCGGTCGGTGAGGTCCACCCGGCCGGGCGCGGCGGCGGCGTCCCGGGGACGCGGCAGAGGGTTGCGGACCAGCTCGAGCAGGGTGCGCGCCACCCCGGGGGTGAGCGAGCCTCCGCCGCCCAGGACGATGCGCGCTTGATCCAGGATCTCCTTGCCGGCCACGCTCTTCGACAGGTACCCGTCCGCGCCGGAGCAGATCGCCTCCAGCACGGTGCTGGGCTCCTCGAAGACGGTGAGCACGACGACCTGGACCCGCGGCCACCACTCCTTGAGGCGCCGGGTGGCTTTCGTGCCGCTCATGCCCGGGAGCTCGAGGTCCATGAGCACCAGGTCCCACGGTCTCGCGGCACCCTGCCGGGTGGCGGCGCGCAGGGCGTCCTCGGCGCAGCCGTAGCTGCCCGCGAGCTGGAGGTCCTGAGCGCTGGCGATCAGTCGCTCCAGGCTCACGCGGTACCGTCGGTCGTCCTCGACGATGGCGATTCGGTATTTCATTACCTAGAGCCCTGTCGCAACGAGCTTCTCACTCCCGGAGGCCGACGGTCACTCCCCCGATCATGTGATCTTTCGCCGCCACTTGCGCGGACGCAGGGCGAAGGTCAGCTCCACCGTGGTTCCGCCCTCCGAATTCGCCCGCCAGGTGACCTGCGCCCCGATCTCCGCGGCCCTGCGCCGCATGCTGGCCATGCCGTGACCGGGGTCGCTTGGGCCGGCGGCGCCCAGGCCCCGGCCGTCATCGCGGATCGCCAGGCGCCAGTGGCCGTCGTCGGGCTCGAGGATCAGCTCGACGCGGTCGGCCGCCGCGTGGCGGGCGGCGTTGTACAGCCCCTCCAGCCCGATCAGGAGGACGCTGCGGCGGACCGCGGCGGCCGGTCTCGTCTTCGGCCACGCCTCCGGGAAGTAGCAGGTCAGCTCCGTTCCGTTGCCGCTGAAGAGCGTGGCGCCGCGCTGGGCGAGGCGGCCGGCCACCTCCGGGAGCGAGCGGGCCTTCGAATCCAGGGCCCAGACGATGTCCGACAGGGCGGCGCCCAGCTCGCGGCTCGCGGTCGTGATCTCCGTCGCCGCCTCCTTGCCGGCAGCTCCGATCTCCTGGTCGCCGGCCAGAAGCTCGGCGACGATGCCGATGCCGCCCAGGCCGGAGCCCAGCTCGTCGTGCAGGTCGGAGGCGATCCGCGCACGCTGGCGCTCGAGGGCCCGGCGCTGCGCGGAGCGCAGACGCGCGACGGTCCACGCCGAGAGGATGGCCAGCATCGCCAGGACCGCCAGGAACCAGCCCCGCCGCCAGACGGGCGGCAAGCGTTCGAACGTGAGCGTCGCCGGCACGGCGCTCACCGAGCCGTCCTCGCCGACTGCCCGCACCTGGAAGGTCAGCTCTCCCGTCGGAAGCCCGGCGAAGGTGACGGACCGCTCGCTCGACGGAGGGCTCCACCCGTCGCTCGTGCCTTCGAGCCGGTGCTGATAACGCACGACCTCCCCGGGACGGAGCGCGATGCTGAAGAATCCCACGGTCAAACGGTGCTCGTGGGGGCGCAGGGTCAGGCCCGTCAAGCGCTCCGCGCCCAGCTCGGGCACCGGCCACGGCACGCCCGCCACGCGCACCGCCCCGATGCGCGTCGCGGGCGGGCGACTCGGCCTCTCGACCCGTGGCTGCAACCGCGACAAGCCGTCCCAGGTGCCGAACCAGAGCTCTCCGCTCGCCGCCGCCAGGATGGTGCGCAACCCGTGGCTGGCCAGGCCGTCGGCGGTCGTCAGGTGACGCGAAGAGCCGGTCGCCGGATCGAGCCGGTCGACGCCCCGATCGTTGCCGACGTAGACGTGCCCGAAACGGTCCTCGGCGAAGCAGCAGGCTCCGGCCGCGGAGAGGCCGTCCTGCTGCGTCAACCGCTCGAAGACCGGCCGCGGCGAGCCGGGATCCTTCACCCGCAGGACGGCCCCCTTCGCGGCGATCCACAGCCATCCTCGGGAGTCGAAGTAGAGGTCCTGCACGAAGCTCGGCGGCACGCCGTCCGCGTCTCCGAAGAGCTCGAACCGCCGGTGCGTCCGATCCAGAGAGCGAGCCAGGCCGCCGTTGTAAAAGCCGAGCCACAGCCTCCCGTCGGAGTCCTCGGCGAATGCGGTCGGGGGGCCGGACAGGTCGGACTCGGGCAGCCCGGCCTCGGTGTCCAGGCTCTCGAACCGGCCGTCGGCCCGCCGCCACACGACGGTGCGCTTCTTCGCCTGGATGAGCCCGAGCCAGAGATCTCCGCGACGAGACTCGTAGCTGCGAAAGAAGTGGAGCCCCGGGAGGCCGTCCGCGATCGTATAGCGCGCGATCGGCTCGGTCTCGGCGAGATCTTCCGCCCGCTCGACGGCCGGATAGCGGTAGAGCCCGTCGCCTTCGGCGGGGATCCACCACTCGCCGGCACGGTCTCGGACCACCCATCGATTCCAGGCCCAGCCCTCCCACGCGGCCCCGAGGCCCCGCGGTCGAAAGGGGTGGAAGCGCCCGTCCTCGCCCGGCACGTGCAGCCAGTAGCCGTCGGGACCGAGGGTGACGACCACGAGCTCGCCCGGCGGGGAGTCGAGGATCTGCACGACGTGGGGTCCACGCAGACCGTCCGCCCGCTCGAAGCTGACCATCCCGCCGGCGGCGATGCGGAGCAGCCCGTCGGTTTCGCCGCCCAGCCAGAGGTTGTCGTCGGCGTCTCTGAAGACGGTGTTGAAGCGCGTCTCGAGCGAGGGCTGCCCCCGACCGAAGGGACGGAAGCCGCCTTCTCCGAGGCGCGCCAGACCGTGCTCGCCGACGACCAGGATGCTCCCGTCCCCGGCCAGGACGTCGATCGGACGGGCAACGGGAAGCGAGTCCGGGTGCGCATAGACGCAGACGTCCCCCACCTCGCGCACTCTGCAGGCCGGCTCCCGGGAGCGCCGTGCCCTGGCGATGCGCTCGCCCCAGTCCACGATCGGGACGTCGTCGGTGCGTTCGGGGCGCAGGGCATAGACGATGCGCTGTGCCTGCGACGTCGCCCACAGCGTGCCCTCCGCATCGAACGCGATGTAGCTCAGGCCGCCGGTCGGGTAGAGACGCTGCTCGTCGTCGTCGGAGACCCGAAGGAGCCCGCGATACGTCGAGGCCCAAAGACCCCCGTCCGGCCCGTCGGTCATCGAGCTGATGGAATGCCGGGCCCAGGCGGCCTCGACGCGGAATGGCAGGCTCTCGGAGCCGGC
>JASFUJ010000220.1:0-6090 GCA_050050355.1 Acidobacteriota bacterium | reverse complement strand
ATCTCCGACCACTCCGACGGCAGGTCGCCGAGGACCTCCGGCACCGCGCCGGGCTCGGAGAGGTCGAGGGCCAGGGCGTAGGCGTCGCCGCCGTCGCCGAGGATCTCCTCGGCCAGCTCCTCCAGCCGCTCGACGCTGCGGGAAGCGAGGATCACCCGGGCCCCCTGGGCCGCGAGCCTCCGTGCCACCGCCTCGCCGATCCCGCGGGACGCCCCGGTCACCAGGGCGGTCTTGTCGTCCAGTCGAAACATGTCGTTCTCCCCCCTTCTCCAAGAGATTCGGACCAGGGCTCGCGGAGGCGCGCGCCCCACCGGGCCCGGCCGACCTCGACCGGGCTCAGCCGGCGAGGGCGGCCAGCCCGGACGGATCCTTGAGCGTGATCCGCTCCGGCTCCTGCCGGATGCGCCGGATCATCCCGGACAGGACGTTGCCCGGGCCGACCTCCACGAAGGCCCCGACGCCCGCCCGGTCGACCATCCACTCCACCGACTCCACCCAGCGCACGGCGCCGTCCACCTGCCGGATCAACGCCTCCCGGGCCGCCTCCCCGGTCTCCACCGGCGCCGCGTCCACGTTGGTCACCACGGGCACCGCGGGATCCCGGAACCGGGTCTCCCGCAGCAGCGGCTCGAGGCCCCGGCGCGCCGGTTCCATGAGCGGGCAGTGGAAGGGCGCCGACACCGGCACCATCCGCGCCTTGCCGCCCCGCTCCTTGGCAAGCTCCACGGCCCGCTCGACCGCGGCAACGTGCCCGGCGAGCACCACCTGCCCCGGCGCGTTCTTGTTGGCCACCGCCAGGACGTCGTCCCCGGCGACCTCCTCGACGACCCCCTCCACCGTCTCGTCGTCCAGCGCCAGGATCGCCGCCATCGCCCCCACGCCCACCGGCACCGCCTCCTGCATCAGCTCGCCGCGGCGGCGCACCAGCCGCAGGGCGTCGGCCAGCTCCAGGGCCCCGGCGGCCACCAGGGCCGAGTACTCGCCCAGGCTGTGGCCGGCCACCGCCACGGGCCGCGCCGGCGTCGTCTCCACCGCCCGCAGGATCGCCACCGAGGTGGTCAGGAGGGCCGGCTGGAGGTTCGCGGTGAGGGTGAGCTCGTCCTCCGGCCCCTCCCAGCAGAGCCGGCTCAGGGAGAAGCCCAGGATCCGGTCCGCCTCGTCGAAGACCTCCCGGGAGGCGGGGAACGCATCGGCCCAGTCGCGCCCCATGCCGACCTTCTGGGAGCCCTGGCCGGGGAAGACGAACGCGTAGCGTGGAGTCGTGGATTCGGTCATGAGCGGTCCTCGCGGTGCGGGTTCAGCGGGCGAGCGTCTCCGGTCCGCCGCCGGCTCCGCCCTTCGCCAGGGCGGTCACTCGCTGCTCCTCGTCGTGGAGCTCGGCCACACGGTCCCGGATCTTCTCATGGACCCGCCCCCGGGCGAACTCGGCGGCACGGCGGACGGCGCTGCAGATGGCCTTCGGATTGGACCGGCCGTGGGCGACGAAGCAGCCCGCCGGCACCCCGAGGAGCGGGGCCGCGCCGTACTCGGCGTAGTCGGTCCGCTCGGTGAACCGGTCGATGGCCGGCCGGGCGAGCAGATACCCGAGCCGGCTCCGCAGCGTCGCGTCGATCTCTTCCCGAAGCATGCGGGTGGCCAGGTCGGCCAGCGCCTCGGCGCTCTTGAGGACCGCGTTGCCCACGAAGCCGTCGCAGACCACCACGTCGACCCGGCCCGAGAAGATGTCGCTCCCCTCGACGTTGCCCACGAACTCGAGCCCGCTCTGCTGCAGCACGCGGAAGACCTCGCGGCCGAAGTCCGAGCCCTTGTTCTCCTCCTCGCCGATCGACAGCAGGCCGAGCCGGGGCGTCGGGGTGCCGAGCACCTCGCGGGCGTAGGAGTGGCCCATGACCGCGAACTCCCGCAGATGGGACGGACGGGTGTCGACGTTGGCGCCCACGTCGAGCAGCACGGTCCGCCCGCCGGCGTTCGGCAGCACCGCGGCCAGCGCCGGGCGATCGACCCCCGGCACCGTGCCGAGCACCACCTTGACCGCGGCCATGGCGGCCCCCGTGTTGCCCGCGGAGACCAGCGCCTGGGCCCGCCCCTCCTTGACCAGCTCGACGCAGACGCGGATCGACGAGTCCGGCTTGCGCCGCAGCGGCGTCACCGCCGGCTCGTCCATCGCCACCACGTCCTCGGCGTGCACCAGCTCGATCTTGGAGAGGACCGAGCTTCCGTTCGAGGACAGCCGGTCGAGCTCCCGCTCCACCTCGGCCTCCCGACCGACCAGCAGCAGGCGCAGCTCTTCCTCGGCCGCCGCGAGCAGGCAGCCCTCGACCACGTGGGCGGGAGCTCGATCTCCGCCCATGGCGTCGACCGCGATGCACAGCGGAGGCTCGGTCACTGGAAGGTCGGACCGGCGCCGGCCGGCAGGACGGCGCGGCCCTCGGGGCCGGCGTCAGAGGGTCTCTTCGACCTCGAGCACCTCCCGGCCGCGGTAATGACCGCAGTGGGGGCACACGCGGTGCGGTCGCTTCGTCTCGCCGCACTGCTCGCACACGGAGCCGGCGGGGCGGCGCAGGGCGTCGTGGGCCCGGCGCTTGTCCCTCCGCGCCTGGGAGTGCCGTCGCTTCGGATTGGCCATGAGTCGTATCCTCGATCGTCTTCGGTTCTTCGGGGTCGCGGAAACCCGCCCGGAATGCCGTGGCTCACCGGTTGGAGCCCGGACGGTTCCATCGGTCTGCTCGGTTCACTCGGTGGATCCGTCCGGGCCGGAAGGCAGGCTGTCGCGCAAGGCGGCCAGCCCCGCCCAGCGGGGGTCGTCCGTCTCGCGGCGGCAGCCGCACTCGCCCTCGTTGAGGTCCGCGCCGCACACCGGACAGAGCCCCGCGCAGGTCTCGCTGCACAGGGGGCGCATCGGAACGTTGAGCTGGATCTGCTCCAGCAGGATGGGCCGGAGGTCGATCTCCGGCTCGTCCATCACCAGGACGCCGAGGTCCTGCTCCTCGAGCTCGCGCTCCTCGTCCTCGGCTCCGGGCTCGTGGTCCACCAGGAGGAGCTCGACGTCCTCCTGCACCGTCCGCGTCACCTCGGCCAGGCAGCGCTGGCAGGCGAGCGTCTGCTCGTAGGCGACCCGGGCCCTCAGCAGGAAGCCCTGATCCAGGCGCCGGATCCGCCCCCGCCAGTCGATCGGGGTCAGCTCGACCACCTCGTCCCGCTCGAGCACGGCCGGGTCGACCGTCTCCTCGGTGTGCCACGTATACGGCTCGTCGCCGATCTCGTCCAGACGGATTTTCATAGAGCGCGTCACTTCCAGCAGACAGAATGATGAGATTAGCTCGTCTCCCGGAGCGTGTCAATTCCGGGAGCGCACGATCGGTGGGGCTCGCGAGTGGCCCGACCCGTTGACAACAGATGCTCCGGCCCGCGGATTCCTGCCTCGAGGTCCCGGCGGTCACACGACCTCCAGCCGGACCTCCACCGTCCGGGAGCCGCTCTGCTCGAACCAGAGGACGTGCTCCGCCACCAGGTCGAAGACCAGCCGGTACGTTCCGGGCGTGCCGATCGCGGGGAGCTCGACCTGCATCCGGGCCTCCTCCCCCGGGTCGAGGTCGCCCGGGAGCGAGGCGCGCAGCCAGTTGAAGTCGAGGAGCTCGCCCGATGCGTCGTGGAGATGGACGCCCAGCCGCGTCCAGCCCGGCCGCTCCACGGCCGTCGCCAGCCAGCGGGTGTCGCCGCGATTGGCGATCCCGATCCGGAGGGAGACCGACTCCCCCGGGGCAGCCCGCACGCCCTCCCGGGGCAGCGGATCCAGGATCTCGATCCGGGCGTCCAGCTCCTCCGGGCTGCGGGTGGTCGGCAGCCACCGCCCCTTGTGGAGGACGATGTAGTGCGGCCCGCCGGCCAGGGCGGCCCACTGGTCGAGCAGCCCTTCGACCTCCGACACGGTGCCGAGCTCGGCGACCGGCACCTCCCGGGCGTGGGAGAGCGACAGGGGGACGAGGGCCACCTCGGTGAAGCCGGCCCGGCGGGCCATGGCGTCGAGCCGCCCGAGGACGATCTCGTTCTCGAGCACCCCCGTGGTCTCCACCTCCCGCCGGCTGTCCTCCGTGTCCGCGTGGCCGGGGCCGGGCTCGACCATCGCCACGATCCCGCCCGGGGACAGCACGCGGGCCATCTCCCCGAGGACCTCCGCGGGGTTCGGGAAGTGGTGGAAGGCGTCGTTGATGACGATCTTGTCGCACGCGCCGTCCGGCAGGGGGATCCGCCGCCCGTCGTAGACCACGAACTCCGGCTCGGCGTCCCAGCGGGTGAGCGAGCTCCGCCGGAAGAGCTCCCGGCCGAGGCCGAGGGCGGTCTCCGACACGTCCACGGCGATCGTCTTGCAGCCGTACCGGTTGAGGAAGTGGGAGACCCAGCAGCTCCCGGCGCCCAGCTCCAGCACCACGTCGTTGGGGGAGAGGCGCAGGGCGTGGAAGAGGACGCCCAGGTCGAAGAGGCGCCGCGGAAACTCCTCTTCCTCGGTGAACGGCTTGTCGAGGATGAACTCGGGGTCCGGATATTCCGCGTAGTAGCGCTCCGCGGCCGCGTTGAGCTCGTCGGTCCGGGCCAGGAGGAGCTCCGGATCGAGGTGCTCGGGGACCCGGCGATCGAAGAGCTCCCGCGGCCTGGTTCCGATCCTCAGCAGCGCCGCCATCGCGCGCTTGGCGAGCCGCTTCGTCCAGGGGCTCCGCCGGAGCACCCACCGGACCGCCGTGGAGAGTCGTCGCATGGCGCGTGAGTATGGCACGAACCCGGGGCGCTCCGAGCCCCGGCGGGACCGGTGCGGAACCGGTGCGGACCGGCACGGACCGGAGCCGGAGCCGATCCGGGCACCCCCCGGGTAAGATCGCCCGGCGATGCGCGAGAAGCCTCTCTGGAAGCGGGCGCTGGGACCGCCCTACCGGTGGCTGCGGAGCAAGCTGCGCCGGCTCCATCCGCGCCGCGTGGCCGCGTTCGCCGCCTGGGTCGCGGAGATCGCCCGGTCCCTGGCCGCCCGGCGCCGCGAGCCGCGCCTCACCGTGGCCGTGGACGTGGCCGCCTACTGGGAGCCCCTGACCGGGGTCGGCTGGTACCTGGACCGGGTGCTCCGCGAGCTGGCGGACCGCGACGACCTCCGGCTGCGCCTCTACGGCGAGGACCTGATCGACGCCCCCGGCGTGCCGCGGCCCGCGGCGCCCCTCCCCCGGGGCCCGGCGATCGAGGCCGTGCGCTACCCGGTGCCGGACGACATGCTCCTGCCGCCGGGCCTGGCCGCCCGGGTGCTCCGCCGCCTGCGGCCCGCCCTGATCGCCGCCGACC
Source organism: Acidobacteriota bacterium (assembly GCA_050050355.1). Classification (GTDB taxonomy): domain Bacteria; phylum Acidobacteriota; class Thermoanaerobaculia; order Multivoradales; family DATKCC01; genus JASFUJ01. The sequence continues at coordinate 768 of JASFUJ010000220.1, read as the reverse complement.
GCAACCGGCTCGTCTTCGCCCCGAACTTCTACCCCCCGCGCCGCTTCCAGCCGGCGCTCGAGATCGGGAACGCCCGGCTGGTGGCCACGATCCACGACCTCGCCTTCCACCACCACGCGTGGACCGTGGGCGAGGGCACGCTCGACCTCCTGTCCCTGCACCTGGACCGGGTGCTCCGGGACGCGGCGCAGGTCATCACCCCGTCGGAGGCGGTGCGCCGCGAGCTGGCCGGCGCGGGCCTGGCGCCGATCGGGCGGATCCGCGCCATCCACCACGGCCCCGGCCAGCTCGCCGGCGCCGAGGGCGCCCGGCGTCCGGCCTGGGCGCCGGAGCGCTACGCCCTGTTCGTCGGCACCCTGGAGCCGCGCAAGAACGTGGAGACCCTGCTCGACGCGTGGCGCGGCCTGCGGAGCCGCCGGCGCGACGTCCCCGACCTGGTCCTGTGCGGCCGCCTCGGCTGGAAGGGGGAGCGCCTGGTCCGGCGGCTCGAACGGGGGCGGGACGAGGGCTGGCTCCACCAGCCCGGCTACGTGGCCGACGACGAGCTCGCCGCCCTCTATCGGGACGCGGTCCTCCTCGCCTTCCCCTCCCACTACGAGGGGTTCGGGCTGCCGCTGCTGGAGGCTCTCGCCGCCGGCACCCCGGTGGTGGCGAGCGACATCCCGGTGCTGCGGGAGGTGGCCGGGGAGGCCGCCCTGTACGCGCCGCCGGCCCGGCCCGACCTCTGGGCCGACCGGATCGGCCGGCTGCTTGACGACCCCGCCCTGG
>JASFUJ010000219.1:0-6099 GCA_050050355.1 Acidobacteriota bacterium | reverse complement strand
TGATGCTCGACGAACGGCGCATGATCGTCGAGCGGGAGGAAGAGCCCTTCATCCGCGCGGCGAAGGACTGGGGGTTCGAGCCGATTCCGGTCTCGTTCCGCAACGTCTTCCCCTTCGGCGGCGGCTTCCACTGCTTCACCTGCGACATCCGGCGCCGCGGAACCCTGCAGTCCTACCTCTGAGCCGGCGGTCGCCCTTCCGGCGGGGCTCCGCCTTGACGGAGGTGTAGCAGGCGGGTGCGGGTGAGGCGGGCCAGGATCCGCGTGATCCGCTGCTCCCCGTCCGGCCCCGGGGTCAGGTCGACCCGGTGCCCGGTCAACGTCTCGAGGATCTCCCGGCCCGTTCGCCGGCCGTCGCACAGTCGGTAGACCGTGTACTCCTCGGCCGACAGGCCGTGGCGCACCGGACCCCAGGGGGTCGACGCCTCCAGGGTGACCGTCGCTTCGGCCCTCCCCCGGCCCGTCCAGGTGCTGCCCACGAGCCGGGCACACGGCTCGGGAGAGAGGTCGAGGACCGTGCGGAAGCACGCCGCCTTGGTGACCAGCCGGCCCTCCAGGAAGCAGGCGTCGAGCCCCGAGAAGAGCAGGCACCACAGGGCGTCCTCGGGCGTCTCCACGATCGGCTCCTCGTTCACGTTGAACGACGTGTTCAACAGCATCGGGACCCCGGTCTCGCGATGGAACCTGCGAATGAGCTCGTGGTAGAGCCCGTCCCGCTCCCGGCACACGGTCTGGACCCGGCCGGTGCCGTCGACGTGGACGACGCCCGGGACGCGGTCCGCGAGACCCGGGCGGAAGCGCATCACCCGGAGCATGAACGGGCTCTCCGTCTCGTCTTCGCACTCGAACCACCCGGAGACCTCTTCCCGGAGCGTGCTCGGGGCGAACGGGCGAAACGACTCGCGAAACTTCACCCGTCCGTTGAGCGTGCCCTTGGCGTCCGGCCGGCGCGGGTCGCACAGGATGCTCCGCTGGCCGAGCGCCCTGGGCCCCAGCTCCGATCCCCCCTGGAACCAGCCGACGATCCTGCCGGCGATCAGGAGCTCCACCGCCCCGTCGAGGGCCCGGTCGAGCTCGGTCTCGAGGGTCTCGATGCACGGGACGGAGGTCACGGCGGCCTCGACCGCGGCCGGGGTGTAGCGCACGCCCGTCGAGTCCTTGAGCACCCGTCTGCGCGGGAGACCGCCGCCCAGGAGGTGCCGCGCGTAGTAGGCCGCCCCGAGGGCGCAGCCGCTGTCTTCGGCCGCCGGCATCACGTAGAGGTCGTCGAACAGGCCCGACCGGGCGATCCGCTCGTTGGCGACTCCGTTGAGGGCCGCGCCTCCGGCGTAGCAGAGCCTGGGGAGATCGGAGCGCCGCCGCAGCCTCCGCGCGAGCTCCACCACCGCGCGCTCGAAGGCCGCCTGACAGGCCCACGCGGTGTCCTGATGCTCGGCCGGGTCGTGGGGCCAGGGGCGCACCCGGCTCGCGAACGCCTCCGGCGCCCGCTCGGGACCGGTGAACCGGAGGGGTCCTTCCGGGTCGAGGTCCACCAGGTCCTCGAGCGGAAACCGCGGCCTTCCGTAGGGCGCGAGGCCCATCACCTTGCCGGCGGCGTGGACGTCGTCGAAGATGCGAAGCCCCGCCGCGTTGAACAGACCTCCGAGGCTCGCGTACCAGTCGCTGTTGCCGTCGGCCCGGGTGGGTCCGCCGGCAGCGCCGAAGTGCTTCTCGATCGGAACGATGCCGTCCCGGGTCGCACGATAGAGGGACACGATCTCGGTCGGGACCGGCAGACTCGTCACCGCGTCCCAGCGGTCTCCCCGGCGCTCCTCCGGAGGCAGGGCCTTTCGCGGCGAGCCCTCGCCGTCGATGATCAGCACGGCGGCCTCGTCGAAGCCCGAGGTGACGAGCACGGCATAGGCGTGGGACAGGTGGTGGGGGACGAACAGGGTGTCCGGCCAGTGGCACTCGAACCACCCGGCATACTGGAAGTCGTTGGGGAAGGAGCTGCCCGCCACCAGGTCGACGTCGTCCGGAGTCAGGGAGGCGCAATCCAGGCAGTAACGGACGCACAGGGGCATCTCGTCCGCGGGAAGCTCCGCCCGCTTCACGCGGCAGAGACGCTCCTCCTGGACGGCGACGACGAGCTCGGGACCTCGGAGCAGGCAGGCCGCGGCATTGTGGGAGTTACTGAACCCCAGGATCCATGGTTCCGGCATGAAGCCTCCGAGGGACCGGCCGGAGGTGAGGCGCCTCCTTCCGGTCGGCGTCGCTTCGTTGACCGTCGAAGAGCCGATGTGCGATCATCGCGCACGTCACCCGGCGGCGCCCCGGCAGAGAGATCCACCGGCACCACGGGCCGAACCGATACAACAATCCACGGGGCCGGGCCCTGCGGCCCGGTCCGGTTCCAGCTCTTCGAATTCGAGATACGGACCGACTACGGTCGGATCATACAATGAACGGCTTGAGATTCCACCACGTCGGGCTGGTCGTCCACGACATCGCCTCGGCGGCCGAGGAGCTCCGATCCCTCGGCTATGTCCGCTGCAGCGAGCGGTTCGTCGACGAGCGGCAGGGGATCGACATCGTCCTGTGCGACGGTCCCGCGACGGTCTGGGCGTGCGTCGAGCTCATCCAGCCTCACCGGCGGGACTCCGCCGTGAGCGCTCTGCTGGCGAAGAACGGCGCCACGCCGTACCACCTCTGCTTCGAGGTCGATCTGCTGCCCGACGCCCTGGATGCGCTGCGCGAGCGCGGCTACGCGGTGGTGGTGGAGCCGTTCGAGTCGCCGGTGTTCGAGGGGCGGCCGGCCTGCTTCGCCTACCACAAGCACCTGGGTCTGATCGAGCTCGTGGAGCGGGCCGCTCCGGAGCCTCGAGGGACGTAGTCCGGACCCTCCGAGCGCCATGAGCACGGCCACGACCCACGGAGGCCCCGCGGAGGGGGGCGAGCGGATTCGATACGGGCTGATCCTCGCCCACGGCCGCGGCGACGACTGTTTCCCGTTCGGCGGGGCCTCGGCACGACGCGCGAAGTACGCCCTGGAGGTGGCCGACGTGCCGATGGTGCGGCGGGTCGCGGAGTCGATGATCGGCGCCGGAGTCGAAGATCTGACGGTGACGGTGGGCTTCGAAGCCGGCAGCGTGCGGGCGGCGATGGCGGACCTGCCGGCGGGCGGTGGCGTCCGGTTCGTCGAGGTCTCGCCGTTCGACCGGGGCGATGCGCACGGACTGGCGGGCTGGTTTCGCGGGCTCCCGGACGGCGAGCACGCGCTGGTGGTCAACGGCGATCTGGTGGCCGAGCCCGCCGACCATGCGGCGCTGGTGGAGGCGTTCCTCCGCCGGGGCGGGCGGGATGCCCTGACTCTGATCGATCCCCTGGTCGATCTCCCGGCGGATCCGGACGCTCCGGCGGCGCCGTCCGGCCGCGCGGCGGTCGTCCTCGGCTCCGGCGGCGCCATCCTGTCGGCCGGGGCGGCGGGGCGCCCGGCCACGCACCGCCTGTCCGGCGCCCACGCTCTGCCCGGATCGCTGGCGCCCCGGCTCGCCCGGGCCCTGGCGGAACCGGACGCCAGGGAGCGGCTCGACCTGGGGCAGGCCCTGGTGCGGCTCGCCGCCGGCGGGGCGCCGGTCCACGGCGCCGAGGCGCTCCATCCCGTCGTCCACGTCGATCACTGCTTCGACTACCTGGAGGCGAACCTCCTCCAGGTCGAGCGAGCGCTGCGGCGCATCCGGGAGAGCCGCGGCGACTACGTGCACGTCGGCGGCGAGGGCGAGCCGGATCCGGAGTGGATCCACCCCGGCGTCGTCATCGCCCCGGGCGCCCGCGTGGTGCTCGAGGAGGGAGCCGTGATCAGCCCCCATGCGACGCGGGAGGCTCATCTCGCGTCCGTGCAGCGGGGCGGGCGGGACGGGGCGTCGATTCGGATCCAGGGCGACGTCTTCCTCGGCAGCGGGGCGCGGATCGGGTTCGGCGCCGACGTGGGGGGCGGCCTCTACATGCACCCGGGGGCCGTGGTCGAGGATTCGGTGGTGCTCAAGCGGGTGGTCCTCGGCCCGAGGACCCGCGTGCGCCGGCGGGGGATCGTGCGCAAGGACTCGCTCCTGATGGCGGACTGCCTGGTGGAGGCCGGCGCCGATTTCGAAGGGGTGGCCGGGCCCGGGTCCTCGTTCATGCACCCGCTGACCTGCTTCGTCTGCACGGGCCGCGAGTGCGAGGTGGCGGCGGGCAACTTCTTCGGCTTCCTCCGGTTCGACCAGGCGCCGGCGAGCTTCGAGGTGCGGGGGCGGCACATCACCCCCAAGGAGCCGCTGGGCAACGCCACGTACCTGGGCGACCGGGTCATGACCGCGGTGCTGGTGGCCTCGACCCCGGGGACCCGCATCGGCGCGGACTCGGTCGTCGGTCCCAGCGTCATCGCCTCGGGGCGGATGGAGGGCGGCCACGCCTACCTGCCGAAGCGCGACCTGGTGAAGGCGCGACTGGACCTGCTGCGCGGGCGCTGAGTCCCGGCCCCCCTCCCCCCCCCTCGGGGGGAGGCAGGGAGCACCACCGTCCGGGTCTCTCGTTCCCTCGACGCGAGGCTCTACCGGGACCTCCAGGCCCGCCGCAGCATCGCCCCTTCCAGCTCCCGCATGCCCGCGGCGCTGTTGGCCAGCACGAACGGCCGGTCGGACGCGCCACTCCCGCACAGCGGGACGACGCCCCGCGAGCGCGCCAGCTCGCTCAGCTCCTCGACGGTGCGCAGCGACCAGGCCGGGTGATAGCAGAGCATGGACTCGAACCGGTCCCGGAGCCGGTCGCCCAGGGTGCGGGCGAGGGCCGGCAGCCGGTCGGCCGGGCCGATCAGGGCGCAGCCGCCACGGCGGGTCCGGGACGGGGCCGGGCCGAGGAACGAGACCGTCTCCACCGGCTCGGCCCAGCCCTCGAGCGGCACGCGTTCGAGGAGACCGAGGTAGGGCTGACCGTACGCCGCGAGGAGCTCCAGGGCCCCGTCCACGCGCCCTGAGGCCGGGGCCTCCGGGGAGCCTCGCTCCAGCACCGGCACGACCGTCCCCGCGGGATGCGCCCGGCGGGCGCGGGCGAGCCCCTCCTCGAGCGCGGCCGGATCGGCGGGGCCGGGCACCACCCAGAGCTGGTCCACCGAGCCCCGCAGCCGCGGCCCGTCGAGCCGGGGGAAGAAGGTCCTCAGGAAGAGGGCCACCTCGTTGCCGGCGTCGCAGGCGTGGATCAGGTTGTAGATCCGCTCGTGGACGCCGAGGTCCTTGCGCGCCCGGTGCTTCAACCGGTAGGTGAGCTCGAGGGCGTCCCGGCCGCGGACGAGGAGGATCCGGACCGGCCCGGACGCGAGGTACGCCAGGGTGGCGGGGTCCCGGCGGTGGGTCAGGGAGGGGACCGCCTCGGGGTCGAGCCGGGTTTCGACCTCCCGGACCGCGTCGAGCCCGAAGTCGCGGAGCAATGCGGGGAGGTGCTCCAGCAGGCCCCGCCGCGGGGCGTCCGGCTTGACCAACAGGATCCCGTGCTCGTCCGGGAGCTCGAGGTCGTCGCGGGGCGGCTGATAGCCCTCGCCGAGGGTGACCGCGACCGCGGGCACGTCCAGCGCGCCCGGGTCCGGGGGCGGGTCGAGCCGGCAGCCGAAGCGCTCCTCGAGGAGCCGCAGAACCTCGCCGACGGCGCCGGCTCCGAGCGCGAGCGGACCTCCCCGGGCGCGGCGGTCCAGCTCGTCCCGGGGCCTTCCCGTGGCGTCGTGCGCCGCCTCCACGACGGCTCGGACGAAGGGCTCCAGCAGGGCCCTCAATGCAGCTTGGACCGCAGGAGGTCCAGGAACCCGGAGATCTCGTCCAACTCGGCGGCCTCGGCGGTGGTGAACCGGACCTGGAACGCCGATTCCACCGAGACGATCAGCTCGAGGCGCTTCAACGAATCGCAGTCCTCCATCGTCGACAGGGCCTGGTCCGGGTGGAGCTCCATCCCGGGAGAGTTGAAGACGGAGCGAAACACGTCGCGAAGCTCGGTCAGGAGCCGGTCGGTCAAGGCGAGTCCTCCACCGTGATGTGATGAGGGAGCACCGCGCGGGCCTCGGCGGTGGCGAGGGCCCAGCGCCGGCACGATCCGT
>JASFUJ010000218.1:0-6100 GCA_050050355.1 Acidobacteriota bacterium | reverse complement strand
CGCCGAGCTCCCGGAGCTCGTCCAGGAGGTCGCCGACGATGCGGTCGGCCGAGGCCACCTCGGCGTCGTATCCGACCCCGTAGCGCGAGGCGAACGGCTCCGGCGGCTCGTAGGGGCGGTGGGGCTCAAAGACGTGGAAGAAGAAGAAGAAGGGCTCTTCGCCCACCTCGCGCAGCCATCCCCGGGAGGCCTCCAGGGTCAGATCGCCCGTTCGCTGGACGCTCCCCGGCCACTGCGTCTGGACGATGTGGTCCTCGTACAGCTCGAAGTCCGCCGCGAGGCCGGTGCCGCCGCGCAGGACGAAGGCCGAGACCGCGGCTCCGGTCCGGTATCCCGCCTCCCGGAGGATGCGGGGCAGCCAGGGCAGGCCCTCCGTCTCGAGGGTGTAGCCGCCGTTGTCCCGGACCCCGTGGCCGGCGGGCAGCAGGCCGGTGAGCATGGAGCCGTGGGAGGGGAGGGTGAGCGGCATCGGGCTGAAGGCGTGCTCGAAGAGGATCGCGTCGCGGCGCAGCTCGTCGAGCGCGGGCGTCTCCACCCCGTCGTAGCCGTACATCGGCAGCCGGTCGGAGCGCAGGGTGTCGACCGAGATGAGGACCACCGGGGTCCCGGCCGGGACGGACACGTCCTCCGCGGGTCCGCCGCACCCGGCGAGCAGGACGGCGGCGAGGCAGAGGGCGGCGAGACAGGGGGCTCTTGGGGCGTGCATCGGGCGCCGGCTCACGGCTGTGCCCCCTCCAGGTTCGACAGCAGGGCCCGGGCCTTGGCCAGGTCCGGCCCGTAGCGCTCGGGCGGCGCCTGGGCGATGAACCGGCGCAGCGCCGGGCGGGCGCGCTCGGCGTCGCCGGTGCGGGCCGCGACGAAGGCGACGTTGTAGAGCACGTCGAAGTCGTCCGGTTGCAGCTCCAGGGCCTGCTCCCAGGCGTCGATGGCTTCGCCCGGCCGGCCCAGGTTGACCAGGGCGACGCCGAGGTAGTTCCAGGCCAGCGGCAGCCGCCGGTTCAGCTCGAGCGCGCGCCGCGCCTGGCTCTCGGCGTCGCGGAAGGCCTGGGATCGGAGGGCGACGAGCGCCAGGTGCTGGTGCGCCGTCGGGTTCCGGGGGTCGTGGGCGAAGACCTCGTCGAGGACCGCGCGCGCCCGGGCCTGGTGCCCCGCCTCCGACAGGGCGAGCCCGAGGACGTTCAGGTTCTCCGGGTCGCCGGTTCCCCGGAGGGGCCGGAGGAGGGCGACGGCCTCGTCCGCGCGGCCGGCCTCCGCCAGGAGCAGCCCGTACTGGCGCAGCAGGGCCCCGTCGGTGGCGCCCCGTTCGACCGCCCGGTCGAGGGTTTCGAGGGCCTCCCGGCGCTCCCCTCGTTCGAGGAGGACCTGGGCCAGGTGGTAGTAGCCGGCGCTCATCTCCGGCTGGTCGCGGACGATCTCCCGTGCGGCGGCGGTGGCCGCCTCGAGCTCACCCCGCTGGTAGAGGTCGATGAACCGGAAGATCCGCCGGTCCACCTCGACCAGGTTCTTGGGGTCGTCCTCCGCCGTGTAGCGGTCCTTCCGGGCGGCCGACCCGGAGAGGTACCCCAGGCTGCGGAGGGCCTCGGCGTCCGCGGAAGCGGAGACGTGGCGCTCCACCGGGCCGTCGTCGGGCAGCAGGGCGGACAGCTCCCGGGCGAGGCCGCGGGCGCCCCGGCCGGGGTTCTCCAGCCGGTTGGTCTGCTCGGCCGGATCGGACTCCAGGTCGTAGAGCTCCGGCAGCGGCAACGAGATCAGCTTGTCGCCGTCCCGGAGGACGCCGCGCAGAGGGGCCCAGCCCCGGTTGAGATTGGCGGAGAGCGCCTCGAAGTAGGTCACCACCGGCTCGGGGGGCTCCCCGGGCGTGTCCTGGAGAGCGCGTCCGGGCAGGTCGTCCGGGCCGGCGACGCCGGCCCCGGCGAGGAGAGTGGGCAGGATGTCGATGTGCCGGGCCGGGGCGTCCGTTCGGCCGGGCGTCCCTCCGGGGGAGCGGACGATCAGCGGCACCCGCAGCGTGGCCTCGTAGGCGAACAGGCCGTGGGTCTTCTCGCCGTGGTCTCCCAGGGCTTCTCCGTGGTCCGACGTGAACACCACCAGGGTCGAGTCGTCCTCCAGGACCGGCTCGAGGAGCGGTGCGAGGAAGGCGTCGGTGGCGGCGATCTCGCCCAGGTAGGGATCGTCCCGGAACCGGGAAGCCCAGGGCTCGGGGGGCTCGTAGGGGGCGTGGGGGTCGAAGAGATGGACCCAGAGGAAGCGCCGCTGGCCGGCGTGCTCCCGCCACCAGGCTCCGGCTCGCTCGACCACCGCGTCGCCCCGGCGCTCGACCAGGCGGAAGCCGGTTCCCTGGCTGCCCTCCGGATAGTGGTCGTCGTAGAGGTCGAAGCCCCGATCGAGACCGAAGCGGGCGTCCAGGGGAAACGCTCCGACCACGGCGGCGGTGGTGAACCCCGCCTCCCGGAAGAGGGTGGCGGCGGTCGGCAGCGATTCGGGCAGCACGAACCCGGCGTTGTCGCGGATCCCGTGCTCGAAGGGCAGGCGGCCGGTGAGGATGTTGGCGTGGGACGGCAGCGTCACCACGTTGTGAGCGTGGGCCGACGTGAAGACGGTCCCCCGGGCCGCGAGGCGGTCGAGGGTCGGCGTCCGGGCGTGGGGGTCTCCCGCGAACCCGAGGGTGTCGGCGCGGAGGGTGTCGACGGTGATCAGCAGGACGTCGCGTGCCACCGGCGCCCGCCGGCCGTCCGCGGATCCGGACCGGGGCCGCGCCTCCGGGGCGGCGGGATCCTCCCGCCCCGGAGGCGGCGCGGGCTCGGAGCCGCAGGCGGCCAGACCGTGGCAACAGAGCAGGGCCACGGCGGCCGCGGCGGCTCGCATGGGACGGCCCGGGCTCACTGGGACTCGAGATACTCCAGGAACTGCCGGGCGTCCGAGGCGTACTGGCTGTCGGGCGCCAGCTCGAGGAGCGTCTCGAAGTCCGAGATGGCCTGCTCGTTCTCGGTCTTGTTCAGGTGGACGAGACCGCGGTAGTAGTAGGCGTCGGCCAGCGAAGGATCCTGGCGAATCACCCGATCGAAGTTGTCCAGCGCTTCGTCCAGCTTCTGGTTGTTGTAGAAGCGGATCCCCTGGTTGAGCAGCATGTCGGCCGGCAGCTCCTCGCCCTCGGGGATGCGGTCGAGATACTCCTGGGCCTCCTCCTCGCGTCCCTGCCGGCTGAGCAGGTCGGCGATGAGCTGGAGCGCCTGGATGTCCTCCGGGTTCTCCTCCAGGATCCGCTCCACCGAGGCGATCGCCTCGTCCCGAAGGCCTTCCTGGTCGTAGCTGCGGGCGATCGCGAGCAGCACCTGGCTCCGGCCGTCGGCGCCGAGCTGGCCGAGCGTCTTCTGGTAGGCCTCGCGGGCCTGCTCGAAGTCACCTTCCTGGAGGTAGGCGTCTCCGAGACGCAGGAGGACGCTGGTCTGCTCCTGGGGCGTCAGCCCGGGCAGCGCCTGGTTGTACTCGTCGCGGGCTTCCGCGTAGCGCTGCTCGGCGTAGTAGGTGTTGCCGATCAGGGCGTGGAGCTGCGCCTGCTGGTGCCCGTCCATCTCCGGGAGGATCTCTTGGAACGTGGACCGGGCCTCCTCGTAGCGCTCCTGCTCGATGAGCTCCTGACCGACCTCGACGGCGTCGAAGGGGTTCTTCTCGAGGGTGACCTGGAACGGGCGTGCGGTTCCGAACTCGTTGACCTGGAAGGTGCCCTGGGAGGTCACGAACCCCTGCTTCTCGATCACCACGGCCCACTGTCCGTTGTCCAGGCCGAGGTAGCTCCAGCGCCCCTTCTTGTTGGTCGTCAGGGGCTCCGGTCCGGCGTCCGGCCGGCCCGGCAGGTGCAGGGTCACCGTGGCGCCCTCGACCGGGTTGTTCTGCTCGTCCACGACCCTGCCGAGGGCCCGTCCCCGACCGGCCCAGTCCTGGGCGAAGAGGGGGGTGGCGAGGGGAGCGGCGACCAGAAGGAGCGCGAGCGACAGAGCGATGGTTCGCGCGTTGAGATACATCTGCGGCTCCTTGATGGAAATTTGCTGAGTGAGTCGACTGCGTGGGTTTGTGCTTCGCGACGCTACAACGCCCGGGGGCCGGCAAAAATGCCAGGACCTGCCTCCGACGCGCCGCCGAGATCCCGATCCGGGGGATCTCCGGGCAAAAAAAAACCGCCGGGGGTCGCCCCCCGGCGGTCGAGGTTATCGGATCGTTTGCGACTAGCGCCAGTTCAGACGGAAGCCGAGGCGGTAGATCCGCGGCGACAGCGTCTGAGTGACGAAGTTCGCCTGGGTGGACTCGAGCTCCACCTCGCGGCCCAGCACGTAGTTCTCGTTGGTCACGTTGAACGCGTCCAGCGAGAGGATGCCGCTGAGGTTGTCGGTGAACTGCATGTCCTTCTCCAGGCGCAGGTCGAAGGTGACGATGTCGTCGGCCCGGAAGGAATCGACCGCGCTGACCACACCGGCGGTCTCGGCGCCGAGGCCGCCCTGCACACCCTGCTGGGTGTAGCTGTACGGCAGCGGGTAGCCCTCGCGGGCGAACAGGTTGCCCGCGACGTTGAAGCCCCACGGACGGTCCGGAGCCACCTGGTACAGGCCGTTGAGGTTGGCCGACCAGCTCGACTGGATGAAGACGTTCTCGAACGGCCCGGAACCGGCCGACTGGACCGTGAACAGGTCACCGTCGGGGTTGCTCGGCGAGCCGTCGAAGCCGCCCGGAGCGTCGGTCGGGCTGTCGTAGAACCGATCGTCGGCACCGAAGTCCCAGTCGGTCTCGCCGTACTGGAAGTAGCCGCGGGCCATCCAGCGGTTCGACAGACGCTTGGTGAAGGTGAGCGAGGCACCGAGGTACTCCCGCTCGCTGTCGCCGTTGGTCAACAGGGAGCCGCCGGCGTCCGACAGACCCGGGGCCAGACCGTAGAAGGTGGCCGTCCAGGGCGTGCCGTCCGGCAGGTGCGGAATGTCGACACCGTCCGAGCTCACCGTCGAGTCGACGACGTAGTCGTTCCGGGTCGCGAGCCGCTTGTTGCCGTTGGCGTCGAAGAGGAAGTTCCGGTTGACGAGCACGTCGGTGACGTTCCGCCAGGTCACGTCCACGCCGACCACGAACTCCGGCAGGAAGGCGTGCTCGACGCCGAGCACGATCTCGTCGGTGAGTGACGGATCGAGACCGGAGTCGATCTCGTTCGGGGTCGTGGCGACGGACGGGTTGTTGATGTCGAACCCGCCGAAGCCGACCACGGTGAAGTCCTCGCCGCTGTCGAAGAAGTTGTTGCCGTTGGCGTCATCGTAGAAGGCCGAGACGAACCGGGCGCCGGTCGGGTTGATCGGCGTGATGTTCCCGGTGGAGAGCTGTTCCGCGAAGCGGGAGAAGCTCGCCCGGAGCAGCGTCTTGCGCTCCTCGCCCAGGGCGTAGGTCACGCCGGCGCGCGGCGAGATCGTGGTCCAGTCGTAGCCGACGTCGCCACCCGCGAAGCTCTGGGCGACGATGACGTTCGGGAACGCGCCGTTGCCCGACACGTTGGTCTGGAGGTTCTCGCCCTCCTGCAGGTCGTAGCGCAGGCCGGCGTTGATCGTCCAGTTGCCGGTGGTCAGCGTGTCCTGCAGCCAGCCGGCGGTGTAGGTCTGGTTGACCGGCAGCGGGCTGGTGGTGTAGCCGAAGGCCAGGTCGTCACCGGACGGGAAGCCACCGCCGCAGGTCCCGAGGGACTCGCAGGTCAGGTGGGCCACGCCGCGGCCCGGGTACCCGAACGCGCTCTCGACCTCGAAGTCCCGGTAGGAGACGCCGAACTTGAGCTCGTGGTTCAGGTTGCCGGTGGTGAAGAAGTAGGAGCCGTCGACCTGGAAGTTGTCGGTGTTGCGGTCGGTCAGGCCCGAGTAGTAGCTGTTCTTCCAGACGCCGTCGGTGTCCAGCAGCGGCTCGTTGCTCACCGGGATGGTGCTCGGGAAGGCGGCGCCCTTCGACTGCAGCTGGAAGCCGCCGTCGACGTAGGAGTACAGGCCGGTCAGGTAGAGATCGGCGCTGAACACGTGGGTGTCCTCGATCTTCCAGACCTCGGTCGGACCGTCCTGGTCCCAGGTGGTCTCGAGGGCGA
>JASFUJ010000217.1:0-6112 GCA_050050355.1 Acidobacteriota bacterium | reverse complement strand
TCCCAGGTCTTGGAGCCGTCCTTCCTCTGCCAGATCGTCGCCTGGATCGGGATCCGGTCCCCCACCTCCCAGCCGAAGCGGTCGGCCAGGGCGCGGCCGGCGATCGCCCCGGTGCGCCGGGAGAGCCAGGCCTCCCGCTCCGCCGGGGTCAGGACGTACTCCGGGTACATGTCGAGCCACTCGGCGGGCTCGACGGCGATCTGGGGGAAGAAGTTCTTCGGATCCCGGTACACCCCGCCGAACCAGGTGCCGGGGGTCGCTTCCACCACGCCCTCGACCGCTTCGATGTCGGCCTCGTAGCTGGCGGGCAGGGGCTGGATGAGCGAGACCTTGTGGATCGTGATCAACCGGTCCGCGCCGGCCAGCTCCACGCCGCCGGCGAAGCCGTTGCGCAGGGCCGCGAGCAGGCCGAAGAGCACGAACGCCACGAACACCGAGAGCACGGTGAACAGTGTGCGCACCTTCTTGCGGCCCAGGTTGCTCCAGACCATCGGCAGGAAGCGCACGTCAGGCCTCCGGTCCGGTGGAGGGAGCCTCCGCTGCACCGCCTCCGGCGGCCGCCGGGGCCTCCGTGATCGACCCCGCCCGGTCCCCGGACCGCTCCGGCCGCACCGCCCCCTCGTCGAGCACCAGGACCCGCCGGGCGTAGGCGGCGGCCCGCGGGTCGTGGGTCACCATGACGATGGTCTTGCCGTGGTCCCGGTTGAGCGCGGTGAGGAGCTCCAGGATCTCGGTGCCGGTCTGCCGGTCCAGGTCGCCGGTCGGCTCGTCGCACAGGAGGAAGGTCGGATCCGAGACGATCGCCCGGGCGATTCCCACCCGCTGCTCCTGGCCGCCGGAGAGCTCCCGGGGCTTGTGCTTCGCCCGGTCCGAGAGGCCGACCACCGCCAGCGCCGCCGCCACGTGCTTCCTGCGCTCGGTCCGGGAGAGCCGGGTCAGCAGCAGCGGCACCTCCACGTTGCGCTCCGCGCTGAGCACCGGGAGCAGGTTGTAGAACTGGAAGACGAACCCCACGTGGCGCGCCCGCCAGGCGGCGAGCCGGCCGGAGGAGAGCCGGTCGATCCGCTCCCCGTCCGCCTCGACGGTCCCGGAGGTCGGGTGGTCGAGACCGCCGATCAGGTTGAGCAGGGTGGTCTTGCCCGAGCCGGACGGCCCCATGAGCGCCACGAAGTCGCCCCGCGGCACCTCCAGGTCCAGGTGGCGGAGCACCTCGACCGTCTCGCGGCCCCGCTGGTAGTGCTTGCTGACGTCGGTCAGTCGGATCAGTGCGTCCTCGGCCATCGTCATCTCCTGTTCGTCGTCTCGTCCACCACGTTCATGCCGCCGGTGAGCCCGGGGGGTCCGTCCACGACCACCCGCTCCCCCGCCGCGAGGCCGGAGAGCACCTGGACCCGGTCGCCCTCGACGGCGCCGGTGGTCACGGCCCGCCGCTCGAGGCGGGTCCGGTTCCCCTCCGCGGCGGACCCGGAGACCACCACCCAGACCGCCGCGTCGCCGTCGTCCGGGCCGCTGGCCAGGGCCACGGCGGCCCGGGGCACCAGCAGGCGTGTCTCGCTCCGTCCGCCGGCCTCCACCTCGCTCAGGAAGGAGACCTTCACCCCCATGTCGGGGAGGATCCGGGGGTCCAGCCCGTCGAAGCCGATCCGCACCCGCACCGTGGCCTTCTCCCGGTCGGCCGCCGGGACGATGGTGATCACCCGGGCCGGGATCCGCCAGTCGGGGTAGGCGTCCAGGGTGGCCTCCACCCGCTGGTCCGGCCGCACCCGCTGGATGTAGCTCTCCCCCACGTCCACCTCGATCTCCAGCGAGCCCATGTCGACCACCGTGCAGATGCCCGTGCGGGTGAAGCCGCCGCCCGCCGAGACCGGCGAGATCATCTCGCCGGGCTGGGCGTTCTTGGACACCGCCACGCCGTCGAACGGGGCCCGGATCACCATGTCCGCAAGCGCCACCCGCTGCAGGGCCACCTGCCTCTCGGCCACGGTCACCTGCTCGCGGGCCAGCTCCAGCCGGGCGCGCAGGGCGTCGACCTCGGCGCGGGCGGCGTCGAGCGTCTCCTGGGCGGAGACCTCCTGCCCCACCAGCGACGCGGCGCGCCCGCGATCGAGCTCCGCCTTGGCCAGGCGGACCTCGGTCTCCGTCAGCGAGCGGCGGGCGGCCTCCAGGTTGGCCTCGGCGAGGGCGAGGGAGGCGCGCACGGTCGAGTCGTCGAGACGAGCCAGCACCTGCCCCTCCTCGACCACCAGACCCTCCTCCACCAGGACCTCGACGATCTTGCCGGTGACCTTCGACGAGACCGTCGCCTGGCGCCGGGCGACCACGTAGCCGGAGGCGTCGAGGACGGCCGGGCTGCCCCCGCCCACCTCCTGGACGGCGGCGGTCGCCACCGCGGGGGGCGCGGCCGAATCCTGCCACCAGAAGAAGCCCAGGGCTCCGGCCGCCGCCACGATCAGTGCACAGACCGTCCAGAGCGGCCAGCGGCCCGACGAGGCGGTCGGCTCGTCGGGCTCGCGGTCGATCCGCAGGGCGTCGAGGGAGGGTCGTTCGTCGGTCATGGGTGAATGGCTCGTTCGATGACTACGTGACAGGGGGCGGAGAGTTCGTTTCCGGCGACGGACCGCAGTCTGCCACTCCCCGCCCGTGTCCGCCAGTGCCGGGCGTCAGGTCGAGGGGATGACACACGTCATCTTCGGCTTCCGGTATCGTTTCGGAACCCGACCGAAAGGAGGATGCATGAGCTCGGAGATCGAATCGCAGGTCACCCTGAACGAAGACGCCGGCCGCTTCGAGGTGCCCGTGGAGGGTGAGAAGGCCGTCCTGTCCTTCCGCCGGGTCGACGACGAGACCCTCGACTACACCAGCACCGTGGTCCCCCCCGAGGCCCGTGGGCAAGGGATCGCCGGCGCGCTGGTCCGCCACGCCCTGGACTGGGCACGGGGCGAGGGGTACCGGGTGATCCCCACGTGCTCCTACGTGGCGCGCTGGATCGAGCGCCACGAGGACTACCAGGACCTGGTGGCGGACCGCTGAGGGCGGCCGTCGACGGCCGGCGCGGCGTCAGCCCGGGCGATCCGCTCCCACCCGGGCGACGACGAAGGTGAGGTCGTCCGCGGGGGTGCCGTGGCCCCTCCACCGGCGAGCCCGTTCGTGGAGCGCGTCGAGGATCTCCCGGGGCTCGAGACCGGCGGCCTCGGCGAAGGCCCGGCGCGCCTCCGAGTAGCCGAGGGGGTCGTCGTCGTGATTCGGGAGCTCCGGGAAACCGTCGCTCATGAGCAGCACGGTGTCGCCCGGCTCGAGCTCGACGGTACATTCGCCGAAGGTCTCGTCCAGCCCACCCAGGGGCATGCCCGCGAGGGCCAGCTCCTGGACCTCGCCCGCGCGCCCTCCCCCCGCCCTGTGGACCAGCACCGGCGGCATGCCGGCCGACGCCACCGTCAGCCGCCGCCCCTCGAACCGGGCCATGCACAGGGCCATGGCCATCCGTTCGAGCTCCATGCGGCGGATCGCCCGGTTGGCCGAGCGCAGGAACTCCGCCGGACGGGAGGCGCCGGCGTCCGCCGTGAGCAGGCTCTTGACCACGGTGACCATGGTGCCGGCCTTGGCGCCGTGGCCGGTGGCGTCCCCCACCGCCGCCGAGAGCACGCCCTCCCGGGGGACGTAGAAGTCGTAGAAGTCTCCCCCCACCTCGGTGGCGGTGGTCATGGCCACGGCCAGCTCCAGGTGCGGGAGCTCGGGCAGGCAGCGGGGCAGCAGGGAGAGCTGGAACCGGCGCGCCTCTTCGAGCTCCTCGCTCTTGCGCTCGTACTCGGCCTCGAGCAGCCGTTGCCGGAGCGCGCGCTCCTGGTGGTGGGACAGGTCCTCGGCCATGCGGTTGAAGGCCTCGGCGAGCCGGCCGAACTCGCTCCGGGAGCGGACCGGAACCCGGGTCTGGAGGTCGCCCTTCGCGATCCGGTCCGCGCCCCGGGTGATCGCTTCCAGGTTGCGGGTCATCCGCCGGGTCAGGGGCTGGATCCCGACCAGGCCCAGCACCACCAGCCCCAGGCCGAAGCCGAAGTTGCGCGCGGCGGTGCGCCGCACCTCGGCGAGCGAGCGCCGGATCGGCCGGGCGATCCCGAAGGTCAGGCCGCTCGCCTCGTCTTCGGACGTGGCCACCACCCACTCGCCCTCCCCGGAGGCCGGCCGCCAGCGCCCGCCCTCCGAGCGCTCCAGGGCCAGCCCGTCGATGAGCGCCCGGTCCTCCTCGCCGACCGTGTAGAGGTTGCCCTCGCGGTCGACCGCGAACGGCACCTCCCCCTCCTCCCGGGTGCTCCGCTCCAGCACCTCCGCCAGCAGGTCCTCCCCGGCCACGCACGCGGTCACGTGCCCCACCACTTCGCCCTGTTCTTCGACCGGCACCTGGAACTCCCGGCCGAACAGCAGCCGCTGCTCCCGGCGGTGCTCCTCCAGTACGGCGCGCTCCTCATCGCTCATGCGGCGCCGCGCCTCGATCACCTCGTGAAGCTGGAGCTTGATCTCCCGCCGCGCGGCGTTCCGGGCCTCGAGCGCCGCCTCCAGCTCCCGCCGCCGGGCGGCGCCGAGCGCGACGCCCTCCTCCTCCAGCCGGCGAATCTCCGTCTCCAGGACATGGCTCTGCTCGGCCAGGTCGGCGGCGATCCCGCCCAGCACCTCGAAGGCCAGCCCCACGGCGGCGCCCTGGCCGACGTCGCCCTCGGCGATCGACTCCTTGGCTTCCGCGATCTCCATCACGATCCGGGGCACGTCGATGATCACCGCCTCCGGCATGCGCACGTCGATCTGCGCGTGGGAGCCGTCCGGTAGGACCTCCGACACCGGGAGCGACGGGGGCGACGCGTCCGGGGGGACCGGAGCGGCGGAAACGGGCTCGGCCGGCCCCGCCTCCGCGGCCGGGACGAACTCCAGGGAGCGCACCAGCCGCGCCGTGTCCCCCATGGCCAGGACCAGGTCGTCCAGCAGCGGCTCGGCACCCTCCCCGTCGAGAGACTCACCGCCCGAGAGACTGCGGAACGGAAACTGGCCGAGGCGCGTGACGCTCGCCATCAGGTCGTTGCGGATCGACCCCATGCGCCCGTCCATCTCGTCGGTGAGCGAACGGCTCTCTTCCTCCACCGCGGAGCGCACCGCCCCCAGGGAGGTGACGTAGGAGAACAGGACGATGGCCGAGAGGGGGACGATCGCCAGCAGGAGGAACGCGATCAGGAGCTGGGTACGGATCTTCATCGGACGAGGTCCTTCCTCATGGGGGAACGTACGCAGGGCGTCGCCGCGGGTTGCGTTCTGGTAGGTTTCACCCGATGCCCGAGCGAGTGCCGACCATGAGCGACCCCACGAACGACGATCGGCCGCCCACCGTCGAGGAGATCCACGCCGCCCGCGAGCGCCTGGGCGACCGGGTGCGCGAGACCCCGGTCTGGCGCTGGCGGGGGCGGGAGATCGACGCGATCTTCGGCGCGGAGCGGGGCCCGGAGACCGAGGTCTGGCTGAAGCTCGAGCTGTTCCAGTACTCCGGCACCTTCAAGCCGCGCGGAGCGCTGCTCACCATGCTCGCCCTCCGGGAGGACGACCCCGGCGCGTTCGAGCGCGGGGTGACCGCGGTCTCCGCCGGGAACCACGCCATGGCCGTGGGCTTCGCCGCCCGCGCCCTGGGCACCACGGCCAAGGTGGTGATGCCGAAGAACGCCAGCCCGGCCCGGGTCGCCGGGTGCCGCGCCTACGGCGTGGAGGTGGTGCTGGTGGAGGACGTCCACGAGGCGTTCGAGGAGGTCGCCCGCATCGAGCGCGAGGAAGGGCGGTTCTTCGTCCACCCGTTCGAGGGGCGCCAGGTCGCCCTGGGAACCGGCGGCGTCGGCCTGGAGCTGATCCGCCAGGTGGCCGACCTGGACGCGGTGATCGTCCCGATCGGGGGCGGCGGCCTGGCCGCCGGGATCTCCGCGGCGGTCAAGCAGGCGCGACCCGAGTGCACCGTCTTCGGCGTCGAGCCGGAGGGTGCGGACACGATGCACCGCAGCTTCGCCGCCGGCGAGCCGCAGGCGATCGACCGGGTCCGCACCATCGCCGACAGCCTGGGCGCCCCCCACGCCGCCCCCTACAGCTT
>JASFUJ010000216.1:0-6117 GCA_050050355.1 Acidobacteriota bacterium | reverse complement strand
CGGCCACCTCGCCCCCACCGGGGACGCCGGTGGGCGGGGTCTCCACGCGGCCGCTCTCCTGGTCGAACCGGTAGAGCGGGACCGCCTGCCGGCTCTCGCCGTCCGGGCCGGTCACACCCACCTGCACTCCGAGGGTGACCTCGCCCACGCCCTCGCTCATCTTGGCGAACGCGCTGCCGTCGACCCCGAGGTCGAAGCCGCCGAAGCGGACGGTGTAGTCACCGATCCGTGCCTCCTGGCCGCGGCTCAGCTCCACCATCCGCCCCGCGTTCGCCTGCCGGCCCGGAGAGAACTCGAGCGGCGAGACGTAGAAGTCGGAGAGCGGCGAGACCTTGACGTGGGGGTTGGCCATGGTCTGGCCGGTGCGCTCGTTCCGGAACAGCTTCGGGTAGCTGTAGAACCTGTCCCCGTTGGCGGTGTCCACCTGGACCACCATGGCGTCCTTCTCGCGCGGGTGCTCCTTCTTTTTGAAGCCGAGGAAGGTCATGGTCATGTCCTCGACCTGTTGCGGCTGGTCGAGCTCCAAGGTCACCTTGGTGCTCTGGTCGTAGGCGGAGGAGGCGATGAACCCGATGAAGATGATCCCCACCCCCACGTGGGCCAGGTACCCGCCGGCCGACGACAGTCCGCGGTTCCTGGCCCGGTCCACGGTCTTGTGCAGGTTGGTGGCGAAGGCCAGGATCGCGAGGAACACGTAGAGCAGGTGGAACGGGTTGTGGACCGCCGCGAACCCGGCGACGCCCGTCACCACCGCGGCCACCAGGAACGAGGGCAGGAGCTTGCGGCCGAGCTGGGCCGGGGGCGTCCCCTTCCAGGTCAGGTAGGGCACCACCGCCAGCAGCAGCGCCACCAGCATGGCGAGGGGCAGGTTCACCCGGTTGTAGAACTCCGGCCCCACCTGGCCCGGGTTCTCCATGAACCCGGTGAGCAGCGGGGCCGAGGTGCCGGCGGTGATCACCAGGGCGGACACCAGGATGACGATGGTGGCGAGCACCAGGGAGAACCCGCGGGACAGGAGCAGGTCCTCGTTGGGGTGCGTGCCGATCTTCGGCAGCCGGGTGACCAGCAGGTAGGCCGACAGGAGGATGAAGAAGACCATCAGGCCGATCAGCCAGCCTGAGATCCCCAGGTCGACGAAGCTGTGGACGGAGAAGTCCGCCAGCACCCCGGAGCGGGTCAGGAAGGTCCCGTAGAGGACCGACAGGAAGACCAGGGTGGCGAGGACGTAGTTGA
Source organism: Acidobacteriota bacterium (assembly GCA_050050355.1). Taxonomy (GTDB): domain Bacteria; phylum Acidobacteriota; class Thermoanaerobaculia; order Multivoradales; family DATKCC01; genus JASFUJ01. The sequence continues at coordinate 4,884 of JASFUJ010000216.1, read as the reverse complement.
TCCGCCGGAAGCGGTGCTTGGTTCGCTCCAGGTACAGGCCGTGGATCAGGGCGAGCCCGAACAGGAACGGGATCAGCGACGCGTTCTCCACCGGGTCCCAGCCCCAGTAGCCGCCCCAGCCGAGGGTCTTGTAGGCCCAGTAGCCGCCCAGCAGGATGGCCAGCCCGAGCACCATGGTCCCGCCGAGGGCCCAGGGGAAGGCGCGGCGGGCCCAGCCCTGGTCGTCGCGCCGCCACAGGGCCGCCATGGCGAAGGCGAAGGGGATGGCGGCCGCGGCGTAGCCGACGAACATGATCGGCGGGTGGATCACCATCCAGTTGTCCTGGAGCAGCGGGTTGAGGCCCTGACCGTCGGTCGGGGTCTCGTTGAGCATGACGAACGGGTTCTCCCGCACCAGGATGAACAGCAGGCCCAGGAGCGTGGTCGTGTAGAGGACCATCACCGTCGGCTCCTGGCGCCGTCCGGCGGTCCGATAGACGCCGAGCCCCAGGAGCGTGCCCCACAGCAGCCAGATCAGGAAGCTCCCCTTCTGGCCCGCCCAGAAGGCGGCGAGCTGGTAGTGGGAGGGCAGGTCCAGCCCCGAGTACTGGTGGACGTACTCGATCCGGAAGTCCCGCGTGACCAGGGCGAATGCCATCACCAGCGACGCCAGGACCATGGACGCCGCGAAGCAGTTGTAGGCGCGGCGGGAGAACTGCAGGGCGGCGGCGTCCCCCCGCAGGACCAGCGAGTAGCCCCACAGGGAGGTCAGCGCGAAGAGCAGCGCGCACCACATGGCGAGCGCGCCGGGGAGGTAGAGGGAGGAGAGATACTCCATGGCGGGGATCCTCTCGGTGCAGGTTCAGCGGTGCTCCGGCCCCGGCGGACTCGAGTCCGGGCCGGGGCCGGGTCGGGACGGGCGGACCGTATGCGCCGGGTCAGCGCCGGGCTAGCCGTACGTCTTGGTCTCCTCCACCCCCTGGTACTTGCTCGGACACTTGACCAGGAGCTTGTCGGCGTGGAACTCTTCCGCGCCGGAGGCGTAGCGGCCGATGGCCACGATGCTGATGGCGTCCTCGAAGTTCCCCGGCTTGACGCCGTGGTAGCGCACCCGCATGGTGTCGCCCGTTTCCTCGTCCTGCAGGGTGAACAGCAGCGACTGGGCGTCGCGGTCGTAGGCGGTGCTGCCCTGCACGAGCCCGCCCGCCACCTGGACCACCCGGTCCACGGCGCGCGCCTGGTCGTAGGGCACGTATGGAGTGAGGCTCTCCTTGAAAGAGGCCAGCGAGAACCCGGCGAACGCCAGGATCAGCACGGCCCCGAGCACGTAGAGCTTGGTTCGCTTCATGATTCGGTCTCCCGATCCCCGGTCCCGATCGCCTCCAGGCGGCGGATCTTCCCGTTCAACCGGAGGAGGTAGAGGAACAGCCCGGTCCAGACGAGGAAGTTGACCGCGGCAAAGGCGATCTTGACCGCGTCACTGATCGTCGTTGCGTCGTCCATGGCGCTACAACACCCCCGGAGTGCCGGTTATTCTTGAGGTTCTCGACCAATTCGGTCGCCTTGATCCACTCATCCTAACAGCCTCGCCCCCCGGCTACCGCAAAGTAGATGACAGCGGGCCGACGCCCCCGGCCGCCGGACCCCGGCCTGCCGAAACGCCCGCCCCTCGAAGCGGCCGGCTTCAGCCGGCCGAATCAACCGAAGGCCCCACCTCTTCCGTCGCTCTCGATCGCTCTCGCTCGACCTCAGTCCATCTCGTCCCGGAGCCGGGCCAGCCGGGTCGTCAGGTTGTGGAGCCAGAAGAACAGGGCCATGAACCCCACCGAGCCCCCGATCAGGATGGCGAGGACCGAGGAGTCCATCCGCAGCTCCCCTTCCGGGTTGACCACCGGCTGCGGGTGCAGCGAGAAGGCCGCCATCCGCGGCGCCACGAAGAACAGGAACGGCGCCACCACCAGGCCCAGCACGGCGTAGGCGCCCGCCACCCGGCCCCGCACCTCCTCGTCGGTCACCTGGCTGCGCAGCGCCAGGTAGGCGGCGTAGTAGATCAGCGCCACCGTGATGGAGAGCTGCCGCGGGTCCCAGTTCCAGAAGGCTCCCCACTCGACCTTGGCCCAGATCGCGCCGGAGACCGTCGCCAGCACGCAGAAGATCAGGCCGATCTCCACCGCGGCGTTGGCCGCGTGGTCGTGCTCGCGCTTGCGGGTCCACAGGAACGCGGCGCTCCACAGGCCCGCGGCGACGAAGGCGACGAACGCCGTCCAGGCCATCGGCACGTGGAAGAACAGGATGCGGCTCGACTCGCCGCCGCCGACGAAGCCCTCCATGGGCGGCGCGAACACGTACGCGCCGACCATCGAGGCGCCGATCAGAAGCCACAGCAACCAGAGGAGGAGCATTCGCATGAGGAGACTCTCTACGGATTCCAGATGGGCGGAAACAGCATCAACCCCGCCACCGTCAGGGTGCCATCATACAGGACGAGCATGCGCAGCTCCACGCCGGGGGCCTCGCCCCCGATCGCCGCCCGGGTGAGCTGCACCGCGAACAGCAGGCCGGGCACCAGGACGGGCAGCAGCAGGACGGCGAACAGGGCGCTCCGCGTGCGCGCCTGGGCCACCATGGCGGCGATCAACGTGCTGCCGGCGGCCATGCCGAAGCCACCGCCCACCAGGGCCGCCACCAGCAGCCCGGGGCGCTCGACGCCGAGCTGTACCATGGCCAGGAACAGAGGGGTGATCAGCGCCTCCAGCAGGAGGACCACCGTGAAGCCGTAGGCGAGCTTGCCGCAGAACAGGGCCGAGGGCGTGGCCGCCAGGCGCAGGGCGGTGGCGGTGTGGGTCTCCTCTTCGGCGACGAACACCCGCGGGAGGCCGGCGGTGACGGCGAACAGCACGATCAGCCAGAGGATCACCGGGAGCACCGCGGTCGCCATCCCCGGCGCGTTCCCCACCGGTCCGAGGACCACGCTCACCACCACCAGGGTGGTGAACGCGAACAGGCCGAGGGTGTTGAGCGCGTACCGGGTGCGGTACTCGCACCGCCAGTCCTTCACGAAGACCGCGAGGGCTTCAGAGGTCCAGCTCGATCCGGGCTGCGACATGAGGTACCTCCAGGGGGCCGGGATTGGCGACCACCGCGAAGCCGCCGTCGGCCAGGTGGCCCGAGAGCAGCTCGGTGCCCTGCTCGACGCCGGGGCGGTCCAGGTTCTGGAACGGCTCGTCCAGCAGCAGCAGCCTGGGGCGGTCGAGGAGCGCCCACCCCCAGCGCAGGCGCTGGCGCATGCCGGACGAGAGGGCTCCGGCGAGGCGGTCTTCGGGCAGGCCGAGCACGGACAGGATCTCCGAGGCCCGCTCGCGGGGAACCCCCCGCAAGTGGCAGAAGAACTCCAGGTTCTCGACCGTGGACAGCTCTTCGTAGAGGGCGAGGTCGGGCGCCACGTACCCCAGGGACCGGCGGCGCTCGGCGATCCCCAGGCTCCGGCCGTCCTCCACGTACTCCACCGTCCCGCTCTCCTGGGCCAGAATGCCGGCGAGGATCCGGACCAGGGTCGACTTGCCCGAGCCGTTGGGTCCGCTCACCAGCAGCACGTGCCCCGGGCCGACCTCGCCGGAAACGCCGGTGAGGACCTTGATCCGCCCGAAGCGCCGCTTGACGTCGCGAAATCGCAGATAGCTGGCAGGGGCCATGGCGGGCGAAGGTTACCTGTTCGGCGGCGCCCGCGCCAAGGAGGCCGGCCCCAAGGGAGAATGGAGAGGACGACCGGGGCTCGGCCCCCGCGACCGGCATCGAGGTGACCCATGATCGAATCGCCCATCACCAGACCGCTCGCCGCCCTCTTGCTCATGCTTTCCGTGGCCCTCGCGGCCGGGTGCTCCGGCGCGGCCTCCCGGCCGGTCGGTGCTCCGACCGGGGGCCGGTCGGCCGGAGAGCGTGCGGACCGGCCGACCTCGGCCGGTTCCGTGGCGCACCTGGAGGAGCGGGCCCTGCTCCTGCTGCTCGCCGACCGGCGGACCTACGAGCCCCTGGTCGTCCGGCGCAGCCTGGCGGGGCCGCCGGATCTCCGGGAGGATCTGGCGGTGGCCCTGGGCCGCGCGGGCGATCCGCGCGGTCTCGATCCGCTCCTCGGGCTGTTGCTCGACGACGCGCCCGCGGTGCGCCGTGCCGCGGCCTTCGCCCTCGGGGAGCTCGGAGAGCGGTTGCCGGAGGCGCGGATCGAAGCGCGCCGCCGCGCCGCGGCGGCCCTCCTCGACGCCGCGTCCGCACCCGATCGGGAGGTCGGCGTGCTCGCCGTGGAGGCGCTGGGCAAGCTGGCCGTCACGCTGGGCACGGTGAGCGGCCGGCTGGACGAGCTCCCGGCGGAGGAGCGCGCGGCCCGGCTGCTCCCCTCCCTCCACCGCTATCCGGACCCCCGGATGCCGGACGTGGCGGCGAGGGCGCTGGCCTCGGGCGATCCGGAGCTGCGGCGATGGGCCGTCTACGCCCTCGCGCGGCACCCGATGCCGGAGAGCCTTCCCACCCTGCGCGCGCTGGCCCGGGAGGTGGCCGCCGTCCTCGAGGAGGACGCCGGGGGTGGGGACGCGCGCATCGCCGTCTGGGTCGCCCGGGGGCTCGCCGCGGCCGGCGGCGCCTCGGGCGGGGAGGCGGGGGGGGAGGCCGCGCGCGACCTGGAGCTTTTGCGCCCCTTCCTGGACTGGCCCGGGCGATCCCCCTCGGACGGGGCGGATCCGGTGATCGCGGCGCTCCGCGCGGCCCGGACCCTGATCGGCGACGGTCGCGCCGCGGCCCCGGCCGACTGGCGGGACCGTCTGGCCGAGCTGCTCGACGATCCGCGGCCGGGGGTGCGCCTGACCGCCGTCGACGCGGCGTCGGTCTGGCTGCTCGACCCACGGCTGGGAGACC
>JASFUJ010000215.1:0-6118 GCA_050050355.1 Acidobacteriota bacterium | reverse complement strand
CGCAGGGCGGCCGCGATCTGCCGGGTGGTGGACTCCACCGCGGTGAGGTCCGGCTCGCGGCGCGTCGACAGCGGCGTGGGGACGCAGATCAGGAGCGCATCCGGCTCACCGAGGCGCTCGGCGTCGGCGGTCGGCTCGAACCGGCCCCGCTCGACCGTGCGGCGCAGGAGCCCTTCGTCCAGGTGGCGGATGTAACGCCGCCCGGTGCGGAGCGCCTCCACCTTCTCCGGGTCGGCGTCGAAGCCGAGGACGGGGAACCCGGTTTCCGCGAAGGCGAGGGCGAGCGGCAGCCCGACGTACCCCAGGCCGATGATCCCGACCCGGGCGGAGAGGGCCTCGATCCGGCCGCGCAGCCGGTCGTGCCTGGGGTTGTCGAGCGGATCCTCGAAGGACTCTTCGGAGGGGGACGCTTCAGGCATCGGGCCGCGAGGGAGAGATCTCACCGCCTCCCACGGTCACCCCGCCGCCCAGGAGCACCGCGGCCGGCACCAGGCTCTCCGGCTTGTCCCACCAGGCCACGATGCAGCGGCGGCAGATGCTGTCGGCCCGGAACACCCCCTGCCAGTCGACGCGGGTGACGATCCCGTCGCACAGCCAGTGGTAGACCTGCTTGCCGACCTGCGGCGGCACCGTCTCGCCGACGGTCAGGTTCTCGGCCCAGCCCTTCTCCCGGGGGGTGAGGACGATCGGGCACTCGTCGTTCCCGTCCCCGTTCTCGTCCTCGCCGTCGTCTTCGTCGTGGAACACGCGGACCAGCCGGGTCTCCGAGACCTGCACCGGCTTGCCGGCGGCGTCGTAGACCCCGACCCAGTACTCGGCGGCCTCGTTCTCCTGATCCGCGAGCCAGTCCTCCAGCCACTCCCGGTCGTGGCCCTCCATCCAGTCCCGATCCTTCAGCTCTTCCCACCAGGAGTCGGTCAACGCGAGCTGCTCGCGGTCCTCCGGCTTCGGGAACACGCTCCAGTAGGAACCGTCCGGATCGGACAGCATCTCAACCCAGTAGAAGGTCCCGTCCGGGTTGAGCCGGCGGAAGTAGAGCCGGACGACGCCGCCGACCGGGATCGACTCCGTCTCCACGCGGGCGCGCAGCGGCGCGTTCTCTGCCACGGCGAGGCATTGGAGCTCGCCGATCGAGATGGCCGAGCTCCGGTACGAAGGACCCGGAGGCTCGACCCGGTCCGGCCGGCCGGTCTGAGCGACGAGGGGGGCCGCGAGCGCGATCGACAGCGCGACGGCCGAGAGGAGGGCGGAAGGTCTGGTCATGAGTTTGGGAGCAGCTTAGAGGCGGTCACGAGGCATGTCAAGGGACCGGAGGCGCCGGCTCCGCGAGGATCTTCTCACGATAGGACTGAACGAAGGGAGTCCGCTCGAGATGGGGCAGGCTCCTGCGCAGCGGCTCGACGGCCTCGTCGGGGCGGCCGGCCTCGTAGAGAGAGACCGCGTAGTAGAACAGGAGCTGGGGTTGATCGCCGGCCTCCACGTCGCCCCGGCGGAAGTAGCGCACCGCCTCCTGCCACCGGGAGGACCGGTAGGCGACCACGGCGGTGAGGCGTTGGGCCTCCCGGGATGCGGGGTTGGCTTCCGCCACCTCCCGGGCCATGCGGAACGGCTCCTCCAGCTCACTGCGGCGCTCCGCGCTCTCGAGAAGCTCGCGGACCCGGTCGAGCCGGGCGCGCTCGGCCGGCCCGAGCCGGGCTGATCCTTCAGGCGCCGCGGGCGCGGCCTCCGGGGCGTCGGCGGGGGGAGAGGCCCCCCCGGGGCCGCCCCCGGCCTGCCCGGTCTCCCCCGTCTCCGGCGGGGGCTCGAGCAGGTCGGCGAACACACCGCTGGTGCGCAGCGCGCGCACCGTGATCCGCTGCAGGAGGGCCTGTTCGAAGGCGGAGCGGAGTGTGGCGGGCACGTCGGCGTCGTCGTACGCCCCGAACCGCTGCTCGATCTCGACCATCCGGCGGAACGTCTCGTGGAAGCCGTCGGTGTCGTTCAGCTCGGCCTGGGCGAGGCCGAGGCGCATCAGGCACTCGGCGAGCAGCGGAGGCTCTTCGAGGAGACCGAAGCAGGCGAGACGCAGATCGTGCCGGGCCTCCGCGGCGTCCCCCTGTTCGAGCGCCAGCGTCCCCTCCCGCAGCAGGCGGAGATAGTGGGGGTGGGCGGCGTGACATGGGACGGTCGCCCCCAGGAACAGGGTCGCCAGGAGAAGGAGCGCGGCGGCGGGGACGACGGGGAGGGGGGAGCGGAGCATGGTCGGGGTCGACTCGCGAATCGGTGGTGGGAGCTCGGTGATCAGGGACGGGCCGGTTCGCCCTCTCCGGCGGCCGCGGTGAGCACCTCGTCCGGCGCCGGCAGGGGGCGGTCTTCGACGACGGCCCCGGGATTGATCTCGGTCAGGAGCTTGCCCACGGCGTCGCCCCAGTGTCGGGCGACGAGGGCCCGCGCCTCGGACAGGCCCGGCGGTCGGGTCTCCAGGTTGTGGGCGTCGCTCGCCAGGAAGTGGACCAGCCCCGCGTCGAGCAGGTCGAGCGCCGAGCGTTCGACGGTTCGGCCGTTCCGGCCGAGGACGTTCTGCCCCGTGACCTGGAGCATCGCCCCGAGGCCGACCAGCCGGCCGATCAGCTCCGGATCCTCGGCGAGCCAGCGGATCTCTTCCACGTGGGCCAGCACCGGCCGCCAGCCCGCCACGGCCAGCTCGTGGATCAGCCCGGTGGGATCCGGATCGGGGATGAAGCGGCTGAACTCGACCAGGAGGTAGCTGCCCCCGGCCAGCGAGGCCACTCCGCCGGCGGGCCCCCGGTCGAGATCCTCGAGCAGCCCCTCGTTGGCGCGCACCTCGCCTCCCAGGTAGATCCGCGGGGTCCCGCCGAGCTCGTCCTGGAGCCGGGTGCGCCGGGCCTCGAGCCGCTGCAGGTCCCCGTTCCACCAGGCCTCGTGGCGCTGGTGCGGAGTGGTCACGAGCGCCGAGCAACCGTCCTCCGCCGCCCGGCGGCACATGGTGACCGCCTCGTCGAGGGTGCCGGGGCCGTCGTCCACGCCGGGCAGGAGGTGGATGTGGAGGTCGATCATTGTTGATCACAGCGGCGTCATCGATGGATCGGGGAATCTCGACTCAATCGTCACGAGCTCGGGCGTCGTCGATCTCACGCCGCCGAATCCGACTGCGATTCCGGCGCTCCGTAGGCGGCATAGTAGTAATGATACGAACGCCCCGCGGAACGCTCCCGGTGCCGGTTGAGCACCGTTCCCAGCAGCTTGACGTCCGCCATCAGCAGGCGATCCCGGCAGGTCTTCGCGTCCTCGCGGAGGACCTTCCCCGCCCGCAGGCACAGGACCACGCCGTCGGTCTGCGAGCCGATCACGGTCGCGTCCGTCACGGCGAGGACCGGCGGGGTGTCGATGATCACGAAGTCGAACCGGGAGCGCGCCCGCTCGAGGAGCTCCCGCATCCGGTTCGAGGAGAGGAGCTCCGACGGGTTCGGCGGCGACGGTCCGGACGTGATCAGGCTGAGGTTCTTGACGCTGCTGGCGGTCAGGACGCTCGCGGGATCCTCGCCCCCCGCGAGGATGCTCACCAGGCCCGTCCGGTTCGAGACGCCGAAGACCTCGTGGATCCGCGGCTTGCGCAGGTCGCCGTCGATCAGGAGCACGCGGCGCCCGAGCTGGGCCATCACCACCGCCAGGTTGGTCGACGTGGCGGTCTTCCCCTCGCCCGATCCCGGCGAGGTGATCGCCACGACTCCCAGCTCCCGGGCGCTCGACAGCAGCAGGGCCGTTCGCAGCGCCCGGTAGGCCTCGGAGACCGACAGGCGCGGCCGCTCGTGGGGAACCAGCTCGATGCTCTCGAGATCCTCCGAATCTCCGCCCGGGCCGGCCACCCTGCGGATGATGCCCGGTTGTCGCTTCTTGCGGACGGCGCCGTAGCCGTAGCCGTACCCCTGACGCCGGCCGTAGGTGCTCTCGGCGTCGCCCACGTCCGGGATCACCGCCAGGCTGGGCAGGCCCAGGCGCCGTTCCACCTCTTCGGGGCTCTTCAGGGTCCGGTCCATGAACTCCAGGAGGAAGACCAGCCCGATGCCCAGGGCGAGGCCGACACCGAGCCCCATTCCCACGTTCTCCCGCAGCGAGGGCCGGAACGGGCTGCGCGGCACGAGGGCCTTGTCGATCACCCGGACGTTCGACTCCCGGGCGTCCTGGAGGCGCGCCGCGACCTCGGTCTCGGACTGCTGGTCGATGAGCTTCTCGAGCAGCTCCCGGGAGCTCGCCAGCTCGACCCGCAGGTTCGAGAGCTCCACGGCCGTCGAGCTCTGGTCGAGCAGCTCCGTCTTCTGGGCGTCGAGCTCGTCCTTGAGGGCCCGCTCCTTGCGCACGGCGGCCTGGTACTCGTTGTAGGCCGTCTGGCGGGCCCGGTCCGCGGCCTCGGCGACCACCCGTTCGATGTTCCGCCGCCCCTGCTCGATCTCGGTGCGGAGCTCCACCAGCCCGGGCCACTCGGGCTTGTAGGTCTGGAGCTTGGTCTCGTACTCCTGCTCGAGCCGGCGCTGCTCCTCGACGAGCTTTTCCACCGTGTCCCCGGCGTGGGCTTCCGCCACGTCCTTCGCGGGGGTGTCCACCAGCTCCTGGTACCGGATCTCCGACTCGATCCGCTGCTGCTTGGCCTGCATGAAGTCCTGGTTGTAGGTCTGGAACCTCTGGAGTGCGACGTTGGTGTCCTGGTCCAGGCTGAGGATGTCCGTGTCCCGGCTCAGCGCGCGGATCCGGGCCTCCTTGTTCTGGATCTCGCGCTTGAGGGAGTCGATCTCCGCGGCGAGGAAGGTCGAGGCCCTGCCCACCGTGTCGATCCGGGTGTCGATCCCCCAGTTGATGAAGGCGTCGGCGAACCCGTTGGCGACCCGGGCGGCGAACTCGGGCGAGGAGGCCCGGTAGACGATGTCCACGAGCTGGGTGTTGCGCACGGGCGAGACCGTCAAGCCGCCGAGCAGGCGGCCGGCCATGCGGCCGAGGACGTCCAGGTCCGCCTGGTCCGGGCTCAGGTCCTCGGACGACCGGGCGAGGTTCCTGCCGGACGGGTTGAACCTTGAATCCTCGGCGAGGCCCAGGTCGAGGATCACCTTCTCGGCCAGTCCCCGGCTCTCGAGGAGCTTGTATTGGGTGGGGTAGAACTCCATGTTCCACAGGCTCTCGAGCCACGGGTTCTGCCGCCCGCCGATGGGGGCCAGGTTGCGGCGGTCGATCTGGACCCGGGTCGTCGCCCGGTACTGCTTCGGAGTGATGGCGTACAGGACCGCCGCGGCGGTGACCGACACCACCACCATGGCCGCGATCAGCTTCCATCGGCTGCGGACCTTCGCCAGGAGGTCACCGATGTGGAGCTCGTCGCCGGAGCCCGGGTCGAGCATCGGAGCGCCCGCCTCGGCCCCGGAGCGGCGCTGCTCCAGGAAGGGGTTGTCAGGCTCACGATCCCTCAAAAGAACGACTCCTTGACGACGATCACGTCGCCCTGACTGAGCTCGGGGTCGGCCTCGCGGCCGCTGAGCACCCGCCGGTAGCTCACCACGATCTCGGCCGGTCCGGACGACGGGTCCTTGCGGCGGATGGTGATCTTCTTGGCCGCGCGGCGGGTCAGCCCGCCGGCCCGGGCGATGGCCGTCAACAGTGTGATCCGTTCGGTGCTCTTGAAGGTGACCGGCCCCGGCCTCCCCACCTCGCCGAGGCAGTAGACGGTGACCTCGACGGCGACCGGGACGTTGATCAGGTCGTTGGCGAAGATCGGGATGTTCAGGTCGGGGTCGGCCTGGACCAGCAGCTCGTTCACCGGGATGGCCACCCGGTCGGTCAGCCCGTTCTCCGAGCGCCGGAGGACGAAGATCGTATCGCCGTGGAGCGGCGTCAGCCCCCCGGCCGCGGTGATCGCCTCGAGCAGGGTCACCCGGCCCGACAGCGGCAGGCCCCCGGGCTGCTGCACCGCGCCGATGACCGAGATCGGCCGCGAGTGGTACTCCACCACCTCGACCGAGACCGAGGCCTGCTGCAGGAACTGCTCTTCGAGGACCTCTTTGAGCCGCGCACCGACCTCGTCCACGGTCAGCCCCTCCACCGCGACCTCGCCGATCAGGGGAAGCCGGATGGC
>JASFUJ010000214.1:0-6134 GCA_050050355.1 Acidobacteriota bacterium | reverse complement strand
GCTCGGCGGCGATCCGGCCGCGGACGGTCGAGCGCGCCTCCTCGAACGGGATCCTGCCGCCCTCGCGGCGCTCCTCCACCCGGATCAGGTGGACGCCGAAGGGGGTGGTGACCGGCCCCACCAGCTCGCCGGGCTCGGCGTCGAAGGCCGCGTCCTCGAACTCGGGGGTCATGCGTCCACGGCCGAAGAAGCCCAGGTCGCCCCCCTGCTCCTTGGTTCCCGGATCTTCGGAGACCTCCCGGGCCACGGCCGCGAAGTCCTCGCCCCCTTCGATCCGGTCGCGAATCGCCTCGATCTCGGTCGTCGCCTCCTGCGCGCTGCGCTCGCCGGTGCGGAGCAGGATGTGGCTGGCCCGCACCTGCGTCTCGCGGGTGAAGTCGTCCGCGTTGTCCTCGTAGAAGGCGCGCATCTCCTCCTCGGAGATCTCGAGCTGGGCCCGCAGCAGCGCCTTGTCCACGATCAGGTAGTCCACGACCCGCTGCTCGGGCAGCCGGTACTCCTCCTGGTGCTGCTCGTAGTGGCTCTGGAGCTGCTCCCGGCTGGCCTCGACCTCGCCGGCGAAGCGGTTCCGGGGGACCTGGACGAAGCGGACCGCGGCGCTCTCGACCTCTTCTCGGTAGGCGTCCTCGACCTCGGCGTCGGTCAGGTGGACGTTCTGGGCGACCACGTCGAACAGCTTCTGGATCAGGAGGCTCTCGCGCATGGCGTTCTCGAACTCCCCCGGGCCGTTGTAGCCCAGGCGCCGGGTGAACCCGGCGTAGATCTCCTGGTCGATGAACCGCCCCTGCTCGTCCACCACGCCGGGGATCTCGAGGATGCTCTCGCGCACTTCCTGGTCGGAGACCGTGAGCCCCATGCGGTCGGCCTCGGCCAGCAGCACCCGGTTGTTGAGCAGGCCCTCGATGACCTGGCGGGGGAGCTGGAGCTGCCGGGCCAGCTCCTGGTTGTACTGGTCGCCGAAGCGCTCCCGGTACTGGTTCTCGGTCTGCTGGTACCGGCGCTGGAACTCCGCCCAGGTGACCTCGTAGTCGCCCACCGACGCGGCGGCGCTCTGGGGCGTGCCGGGGCGGTTGACGGTGCCGAAATCGACGAACACCAGGAGGATGAAGACGATGATCACCAGCCAGAGGATCCAGGCGAGGTTCTTCAGGTTGTCGCGGAAGACTTTGAGCATGGTCCGAGGGCTCCTTTCGATCCCACCCGGCTCGGCCGGCTCCGGCCGACTCCGGAGGTGGGGAACGGTGCACTCTAGCAACCGCCACGCCCCGGGGACAAGGGGGCCGGCCCCGGAGGCGGGCGCTCGCGGAGGCGCCGGACCGGCGCGGGCTCTGGTATATTCTCCCTTCGCCCGGAAGAGGTCGCCGTGGAGCACCCCATCATCGATTCCCAAAGCAGAGATTGGTACAGCGTTTCCGTCGACACCCTCCGTGCGTGGGGGATGTTGCTGGCGGTGGTGGTGCTCGCCGTGGTCGGGTACTTCGGGTACCGGTACTGGGAGAACCACGACCTGGAGCGCCGGGCTTCCGCGGCGATCGGTGAGGCCCGGCAGCTCATCAACCGCCTGCAGGGCGAGGACGTCCTCGACAAGTATCGCTCCGAGTACCAGAGCGCGATCGACAGCCTGAACGAGGCCCACGCCGCCTTCACCCGGTCGGACTACGCCGTCGCGCTGGAGCGGGGCAGCCGCAGCCGGACCCTGCTCGAGTCGATCTTCGACGCCGTCGGCGGCCGCCGCAGCGAATCCTCCGCGGCCCACTTCATCTCGATCCAGGGCCGGGTCGAGTTCCGCCGCGGTGACGCGGGGGACTGGCAGGAAGCGCGGGCCCGGGTCAACCTCCAGCCCGGCGACCACGTCCGCACGGCCGGCAACGGCTCGGCCGAGATCATGTTCCGCGACGGCACCCTCTACACGGCCCGGCCCGACACCCAGCTCATCATCTCCCGGAGCCGCACGCCGGGGGGCGTTCCGGTGGAGCAGGCGATCCGGATGGACTACGGCTGGGTGAACCTCAACACCCGCTCGGGAGGCAAGGTGGCCACCCCGGAGGCGGAAGCCCGCGTGGGCGGCGACTCGGAGGCGACCGTCACCTACGACGCCCAGTCCCGCACCGGCCGGTTCGCCACCTATCGCGGTTCGATGGAGGTGGCCTCGAAGGCCGGGGATCGCCGCCGGGTCGGCGCCCTGGAGCAGGTGGTCCAGCGCGGCGAGCGCCTGACCGACTCGGAGTCCCTGCCACCGGCGCCCAGGCTCGTGAATCCGGAGAACAACGCCGTGTTCGACCTGCAGCGGGGCGAAGAGGTGATCCTCTCCTGGCAGCCGATCGAGGGATCCTCGGGGTACGCCCTCCAGGTGTCCCGCACTCATCTGTTCGTCGACAACGTGATCGACGTGGAGGATCGCCAGACCACCCGGGCCACTCTCGGCGTCCGGGGGGAGGGCTCGTTCCTCTGGCGGGTCGCCGCGGTTGGGGAGGGGGGCGTCCAGGGACCGTGGAGCGCGTCCCACGGCTTCCGGGTCACCGACCTGGGTGGCGGAGAGGACGTGGGCGACGGGAAGCCGCCCGAGCTGGAGCTCGAGCAGATCAACACCTACGGCAGCTTCTTCATCGTCGCCGGCCGGACCGAGCCGGGAATCACCATCGAGATCAACGGCGAGCCGGTGCAGGTGGAAGCCGACGGCTCGTTCAAGAAGACCATCCAGATCACCCAGGAAGGCTGGAGCTTCATCGAGGTTCGCGCCCGCGACGCCGCGGGCAACGAGACGGTGGAGAACCCCCGGGTCTTCGTGGAGATCCTGTGAGCGCCCATCCGGTAGGAACGCCATGCCGCTAGTTTCGATCCTCCGCTACTTCTCCAAGGACCTGGCCATCGACCTGGGGACCGCCAACACGCTGGTGTTCACGAGACACCAGGGCATCGTCGTGCGCGAGCCGTCCGTGGTGGTGGTCAACAAGATGACCAACCGCATCGAGGCGGTCGGCGGCGAGGCGAAGGAGATGCTCGGCCGGACCCCGGGCAACATCGAGTCGATCCGCCCCATGAAAGACGGGGTCATCGCCGACTTCGAGGTCACCGAGCGGATGCTCGAGTACTTCATCAAGAAGGCTCACGGCCGCAAGATGGTCGTCCATCCGCGGATCGTCATCGGCGTTCCCTCGGAGATCACCCAGGTCGAGAAGCGGGCGGTCAAGGACTCGGCCATGCGCGCGGGCGCGTCCGAGGTCTTCCTGGTCGAACAGGCGATGATGGCCGCGATCGGAGCGGGCCTGCCGATCACCGAGCCTTCCGGCAACATGATCGTCGACATCGGCGGCGGCACCACGGACGTGGCGGTGATCTCGCTGGCCGGCACGGTCTACAGCCGCTCGGTGCGGGTCGCGGGCAACGAGATGGACGTCTCGATCATCCAGTACCTCAAGCGCAAGTACAACCTGCTGATCGGTGAGCGCTCGGCCGAGACGATCAAGGTGGAGATCGGGTCCGCCCATCCCCTGAAGGACGAGATGACCATGGAGATCAAGGGGCGGGACCTGGTCGAGGGGGTGCCGAAGACCCTCACCGCCACCGACGCCGAGATCCGGGAAGCCCTGGCCGAGCCGGTCCAGACCATCGTCGAGGCGGTCAAGATGGCCCTGGAGCGAACGCCCCCCGAGCTGTCCGCCGACATCATGGACAAGGGCATCGTGCTCTCCGGCGGCGGTGCCCTGCTGCGCAACCTGGATCACCGGCTGCGGGACGAGACCGGTCTGCCGGTGGTGCTCGCGGAAGATCCCCTCGCCTCGGTGGTCCTGGGGACCGGCATGGTGCTCCAGAACATGGACCTTCTCCGCAAGGTCTCGATCCGCTGAGCACGTGAGCGAGCGGCACACGCTCTGGCTCCTGATCCTGATCCTGGCGGGACAGCTCCTGCTGCTCGCCTTCCAGACCCGCGGGGAGAGCGGAGCGAGCCTGCTGGAAGAGTGGGCCCTCCGGCTGGTGGCGCCCGTTCCCCGGGCCGTCGACTCCCTCACCGGTTCCGTGGAAGGGCTGGGCCGGGAGCTGCGCCGGCACGAAGAGCTGGAGATCGAGGTCGAGCGTCTCCGGGCGCGGCTCGAGGACCTGGAGCGCGAGCTCTTCCGGCTGCGCAACGTCCAGGAGGAGCGTGACCGCCTGGCGGCGGCCCTCGACTACACGCCCCAGGTTCCCGGCCGGCTGCGTCCGGCGCAGGTGGTCTACCTGGACCATTCGTCCTGGCTCCGGACGCTGATCCTGTTCTCCGGCGGCCGTCCCGCGCGGATCGATCAGCCGGTGCTCACGCCGGACGGCGTGGTGGGGCGGGTGATCCTGACCGCCGGTCCGTACGCCAAGGTTCAGCTCCTGACCGACCGGGCCGCGGCGGTCTCCGCGGTGATCGAGCGCACCCGGCGGCAGGCCTTGATCCGGGGCGGGTCGGACGGCCTGACGCTCGATTTCGTGCCGGTCCAGGCGCCCGTGGCGCCGGGGGACCGCATCCTGACCGCCGGCACCGACGGGATCTACCCGCGGGGGCTGCCGGTCGGTACCGTGGTCGCCGTGCGCCAGGGCGGCGAGCTGTTTCACGACATCGAGGTGGCGCCCGCGGTCGACTTCACCCATCTCGACCGGGTCTACCTGCTGGAGCGGGAGTCGGTTCCCGGCGAGCTGATGGAGAGCCCTCGTGCGCGCCCTTAAGGTGGCCGCCGCCCTGCTGGCCGCGCTGCTGGTCCACGTGCTCGGCGCCTGGGCTCTGCCGGACCTGCCCCGCTACCTCGACCTCTTCCTCGTGGTGGCCGTGGTCAACGCCCTCGACGGCCGGTCAGCGGCCGGCCTCGCCGGCGGTCTGGCGGCCGGGCTGACGCGAGACGTCCTGTCCGGGCGCCTGTACGGGCTCCACGGCTTCGCCGATACCATCGCCGGGTACGCGGTCGCCCGTGCGGCGCAACGGCTGGACATCCGCGGTCCGGGAGCCGTGCTGGTGACGGCGGGGCTGGCGACCCTGCTGCAGCAGGTGGTCCTGCTGGCCTTGGCCTACCTCTTCACCGTCCCGGAGCCTCCGGAGCCGTTCCCGGTGCTGGTGCGCTCCGTCGCCAACGGCACGGTCGCCGCCGCCGTCTGGACCCTGTCCACCCGGTGGCGCAGAGTGCGGGAGACCGTGCAGCGCAAACGGACGTCGAAGATCCGGCTCTAGACATCTACAAAGGCCGCTTTCGTGACGAGTGAGTCAAGTTTTCCCGATCCGTCGAACACGCCGCTCCGATCCATCTTGACGATCCTCTGGATCACCCCTCCAAACCCCCCGTCCCCCTTCCTCCCCTCGCGGGGAGGCAGGGGGCGCCGCCGTCCGGAGCTCTGGTCGGTTTGAGGCGAAGCTTCACTGGGGGTCTGCGCGGCGGGACCGGCGGTCCGGGGGGTTTCGCTCCATCGTCGCGAGCCGGGTTGTAGACTTCCGGTCATGCAAGTTCGGGAACAGCGGGAGGATCTGGTCCGGCGGGTGCGGCTGCTCGCCGGCCTGGCCGCGGTCTGCATGGTGGTGATCGCGGGCGCCTTCTGGTCGGTCCAGATCGTCCAGGGCGGCTACTACCGGGACCTCGCCGAATCGAACCGCCTGCGCAAGGTTCCGGTCCGGCCGCCAAGGGGGTTGATCTACGACCGCGCCGGCCACCTGCTGGTGGAGAACGTTCCGTCCTACGATCTGCTGATCGACCGCTCCCGGAGCCCGGATCTGGCCGAGAGCGTGCGCTTCGCGGCCGCGATCCTCGAGCAACCGGAAGACGAGCTGAGCTCCACGCTGCAGGACGCCTGGGGGCTTCCGATCTTCAAGCTGGTACCGCTCGCCCGGAACCTCACCCTCGGTCAGGTCGCCCGCTTCGAGGTCAAGCGCCTGGAGCACCCCGAGTTCGAGATCGACGTCCGCCACCTGCGTCTCTATCGCCACGGACCCCAGACCTCCCACGTGCTCGGCTACCTGGGCGAGGCCTCGCCCACCGAGATCGCCGGCTCCGGTGGCCTCTACGAGCCCGGCGACCTGGTGGGCAAGGAGGGGATCGAGAAGAGCTACGACCTCCACCTGAGGGGGGAGGAGGGGGAGCGCGTCGTGGTGGTCGACAGCCGGGGTCAGGTGCTCGACGAGTACCGCC
>JASFUJ010000213.1:0-6139 GCA_050050355.1 Acidobacteriota bacterium | reverse complement strand
AGCGCGGCCGGCACGTTGTAGACGGGGCTGTCGGGGGCGAGTCGGGCGAGCACCCACAGACCCTGCTGAGCGAGGGAAAGCGGTGAGGGACGGTCGCGGAGAACCGCCACGGGTGGCCCGATCGCTGTGGTGGGGGTCGTTCGCTCGGCGCTGACCCGGCGGGCGAGGCTCTCGACCGTCGGCCGTTCGAAGAGCGTTCGAACGGGCAGGCCGACACCCAGTGCGTCGCGCAGCCGGGACATGACCTGAGTGGCCCGGAGGGAGTGGCCGCCGAGGTCGAAGAAGTTGTCGTGGAGGCCGACCTTCTCCTCCTCGAGGACCGCCGACCAGATCGCTGCGATCACCTCCTCGACCGGGGTTCTCGGCGGCTCGTAGTCCGTGGCCGACTCCTCGGGCCCGGGCGCCGGGAGCGCCCCCCGGTCCACCTTGCCGTTGGCATTCAAGGGCAGGGAGTCGAGAAGCACGAAGCGGGCCGGCACCATGTACTCGGGGAGTCGCTTCCGGAGGAGCTCCCGGGCATCCTGGACTCCGGCGTCGCCCTCCAGCACCAGGTAGGCGACCAGCTCTCGGTCCCCCGCGTCAGCGTCGCGGGCGACCACCACCGCCTCGGCGACCCCGGGGGTGGCCGCGAGACTGGATTCGATCTCTCCGAGCTCCACACGAAAGCCCCGCAACTTGACCTGGTGGTCGGTGCGGCCGAGGAACTCGATCACCCCGTCGGCGTCCAGGCGGGCGAGGTCCCCGGTGCGGTAGAGCCTCTCGCCGGAGGCTTCGCCGCAGGGATGGGGCACGAAGCGCTCCGCGGTCCGGCCCGGCTGACCGAGATAGCCGCGGGCCAGGCCGTCTCCGCCGATGTAGAGCTCGCCAGGGACGCCGACCGGCACCGGCTCGAGGCCGGTGTCGAACAGGTGGACCCGCGTATTGGCGATCGGCCGGCCGATGGGGACCGAACCCACCGGCGGCCGGGAAACGGTGTGACAACAGGTGAAGGTGGTGCTCTCCGTCGGGCCGTAGCCGTTGATCAACCGGCAGTCCGGGAGCCCGGCCAGGACCCTTTCGACGTGGGGCACCGAGAGGACGTCTCCTCCGGCCAGGAGCTGGCTGAGCGGGGACAGGGCGTCGAGACGCTCCTGGACCATCAGGTGAAAGAGGCCGGCGGTGAGCCACAGGGTGTCGACCCGGCCGTCGCCGATTGCCGCGGCGACGTCGTCGAGTGACGGCTGCCCGGGAGGCATGACCATCAGACGGCCGCCGTTGAGCAAGGGCCCCCAGATTTCCAGGGTCGAGGCGTCGAAGGAGGACGGAGAGAGCTGAAGGAAGGTGTGCTCTCCCTCGAGCTCCGCGAAGTCGGTGTCGCGGACGAGGCGCACCACTCCCCGGTGGACTGCCGCCACCCCCTTCGGCCGCCCGGTGGATCCGGAGGTGTACATGACGTAGACGAGACCGAGCGGATCCGGCCCCGGCCCGGATGGTGGCTCGAGGTCCACCCGGTCCTCGTCCACCCGGTCGAGGAGCAGGAGTCGGGCGCCGTCCACCTCCGGCACCCGGTCCGCCAGCGCCTCGGTGGTGAGCAGCACCGGCGGTCGCGCCTCGTCGAGCATGAGCGCGAGGCGCTCGGCCGGGTAGGCCGGGTCGAGGGGGAGGTAGGCGCCACCGGCCTCGAGGATCCCCAGGATCCCGACCACCATCTCGAGGGAGCGCTCCACCATGAGCCCCGCCAGGCGGTCCGGGCCGATGCCCAGGTCGCGCAGCCTCCGGGCCAGGCGCAAGCCGCGGCGCTGGAGCTCGCCGTACGTCAGGCACTCCCGGCCGCTCACCAGGGCCACGCGGTCGGGGACCGCGGCAGCGACCGCCGCGAACAGCTCGGGGACGGTCTCGTGCCGCGGGTAGTCGGTCGCCGTCCGATTCCACTCGACCAGAAGCTGCCGGCGTTCCGCGGTGCTGAGCAGCGAGACCGATCCGATCGGCCGGTCCGGATCCGCGACCAGGGTGCCCAGGAGCCGCTCGAGCTGCCCTGCGAGGCGCCGAACCGTGGTGGCGTCGAAGAGCTCGGTGCTGTAGACCAGGCGGCCGTCGAGCCCCCCGGCCCGGTTCGCCAGGTGGAGCGTGAGGTCGAACTGGCTCGACCGCAGCCCCACCTCCCGATAACGCAGGGCCAGGTTCGGCCCGAGCGCCAGCTCGTCCGGAATGTCCCCCTCGAAGACGAGGGCGATCTGGAAGAGCGGGTTCCGGCTGAGATCGCGCTCCGGAGCCAGCTCACCGACCAGCAGCTCGAACGGCAGATCCTGATGGGTGTAAGCGGCGAGGGCGGTCTCGCGCACGGCTGCCAGGAGGCCGCGGAACCCGCCGTTGGCATCGATCCGGGTGCGCAGGGGCAACATGTTGACGAACAGCCCGATCAACCCTTCGAGCTCGGACCGGCCTCTCTTGGCGACCGGCGACCCGATGACCTGATCGGCGCGCTCGGTGAGCCTGAAGACGAGCACCTCGAACGCCGCCAGGAGAGCCATGAACAGCGTCGCGCTCTCCCCGTGCGCCAGCGCCCGGAGCTCCTCGCACCGCGCCGGGGGGAGGTGGAACGAGTGGTCCCCACCGCGGTAGCTCAACACCGCGGGTCGGGGGCGGTCGCCGGGCAGATCCTGAACGGGTGGGGCGCCCTCGAGTCGCGCCCTCCAGTGGTCGAGGAGACGGGAGAGCTCGGCCCCCCGGATGCGCCGGCGTTGCCAGACGGCGAAATCGGTGTACTGGAGAGGCAGCTCCTCCAGCGTCGAGGGCCGACCCTCGACGCTGGCTCCGTAGAGCGTTGCCAGCTCGGACAGGAAGAGGTCGACCGAGACCCCGTCGAACACGATGTGGTGGACGGTGATGGCCAGTGTGTGGAACCTCGGGCCGCGACGCAGCAACAGGGCACGAAGCAGCGGCCCGCGGGACAGATCGAAGGGGGTCCGGGCCACGGCGGCCTCGGCCCGGGTGGCTTCGGCGTCGCGGGCCGGCGCGGGCAGTCCGCTCAGGTCGACGCACGGCAGGGCGACCGTGACCTCGGAGGCCACGCGCTGCACGGCTCCTCCAGCGGCCGCGTCGAAGCTGGCGCGCAGCACCTCGTGACGCCGCAGGACCTCTCCCAGACCGGCGGTCAGTGCCCGGACGGCGAGGGGGCCGGACAGGTCCAGGGCCAACGGTACGTTGTAGAAGGGACTGTCGGGAGCGATCTGGGCCAGGAACCACAACCCCTGCTGGGGATAGGAGAGCGGAGATTCCGCCGCCCGGCCCATCGGCTGGAGGGGCGGGCCCGGATCTGCATCGTCGATGCCGAGCGCCGAACCGACCCGCCGAGCCAGCGCCTCGACGGTCGGGTCTTCGAGCAACGCGGTCACCGGCAGCTCGACACCGACGGCGTCGCGCAGCCGGGAGACCACCTGGTAGGCGCGAAGCGAGTGGCCGCCCCGGTCGAAGAAGCTGTCGTGGACACCGATCGGTACCTGCCCGAGGACGGCGCTCCAGATCGACGCCACCGTCTCCTCCAGCGGCGTGCGCGGCGGTGCGATCTCCTCGACGACGGGCTCCCCGTCCGGAGCGGGGAGGGCGTCGCGGTCGATCTTGCCGTTGGCGGTCAATGGAAACGCCCGCAGGGGTACGAAGCGCGCCGGGATCATGTAGGTGGGCAGAGCCCCGCCGACGAGCTCCCGGAGCTCACCGGAGCCCGGAGCCTCCGCGCCGGGCTCGGGTACGACGTAGGCGATCAGGCGCCGGTCCTCGCCCTCGCCCTGCGCCACCAGAAGCGCACGCTCCACGGCCGGGTGCCGCTCGAGGGTGGCCTCCACCTCCCCCATCTCGATGCGGAAGCCCCGCACCTTGACTTGGTGGTCCATGCGGCCCAGGAACTCCATCTCGCGGTCCGGCCGGTAGCGGACCAGATCGCCGGTGCGGTAGAGGCGCGCACCCGGCCGCGTGGCCCAGGGATGGGGGACGAAGCGCTCGGCGGTGAGGCGCGGCCGGCTCAGGTAGCCGCGGGCGAGCCCGCAGCCGCCCAGGAGCAGCTCGCCGGGGAGACCGGCCGGCAGAAGGTTGCCGGCGGCGTCCGCCACGTAGACCTGGGAGTTGTTGATCGGGCGGCCGATCGGTGAGACCCCGGAGGCCTCCCGCGGCATGGCGGCGGCGGTGGAAAAGACCGTGTCCTCGGTGGGGCCGTAGAGGTTGAAGACCGTCTCGACGCCGGTCTCCCGGTAGATCGTTCGCACCAGCGACGCCGAAAGCGCCTCGCCCGCCAGGACCAGGGTGCGCACGGTCGCCGGCAGTCCGCCGTCGCGGACCAGAGCGCTGGCGGCGGAGGGCACGGTGGAGACCAGCGTGACCTCGTTCGCCGCAGCCAGGGAGGGCAGATCGAGCACGTCCCGCGCGAGGATCACGGTGCCGCCCAACGTCAGAGGGACGAAGATCTCCGAGATCGAGACGTCGAAGCAGATCGACGTGGTCGCGAGGGTGCCTCGATACGGTCCGGCTCCGAAGTACTCGTCGGCCCAGGCGGCAAGGGCGACGACGCTCGAGTGACGGACCGCGACCCCTTTGGGCCGGCCCGTGGAGCCCGAGGTGTAGATCACGTAGGCGAGGTTCTCCGGAAGGGGCCGGACGGCCGCGATCACCTCGGCGTCCCCATCCCCAGCGGCCGACTCCGGCCGGCCGATACGGAGGATCGGGAGCTCCGGGTCCGGGAAGCGCCCGAGCAGCCCCTCACGGGTGACGAGCAGGCTGGCGCCTGAATCTTCGAGGATCACCCGCAGGCGCTCCCGCGGGTACTCCGGGTCCATGGGGACGTACGCCCCCCCGGCCCGCAGAATCGCGAGCAGGGTGACCGGCAGCTCGAGGGTGCGCTCGAGACAGACGGCCACCCGCGTCTCGGGTCCGACTCCGCGGCGTGTCAGACGCTCCGCGAGGGCGGCGCTGCGTCCGGCCAGCTCACCATAGCTGAGCCGGTCCTTCCCCACGACCAGGGCGACGGCGTCCGGTGTCCGTTCGGCCTGGTCTGCAATCAGCTCGTGCAGGCAGCTCCCCCAGGGGAACGGGTGAGTGGTTCGGTTGCGCTCGACCAGGAGCTCGTTCGCCTCGTTCCGGCCGAGCAGAGGCACTCGTGAAAGTCGCTGACCGGGCCGTTCGACCACGCCCCGGAGGAGGTTCCGATAGTGCTCGAGGAACCGGTGTGCCGCCCTGTCGTCCAGGATCTCGGGCCGGTAGACAAGGCCGCAGCCCAGCGCTCCCGGCCCGGGGACGACCCGGAGAACGAGCCCGTGGGGAGACGATCGATCGGCAGTGATCGGCGGCCTCTCTCGGACCTCACCGTCCCCGCGGCCCGCGCCCTCCGCCCCTTGGGTCGCAACCTCGAACACAGCGTCGAAGCGGGGGCCGGAGCCGGAGCCCGGACCGACTCTCCATCCGAGCTTGGTCCACAGAGCCTCGAGCGGCAAGCCACGATGCTCGGTGGCCTCACCGAGGGCCTTCGCGGTGCGCTCGCACAGGAGACGCCAGACCGGGTCTCCCGATAGATCGAACCGGATCGGCAGGAGCTCCCAGAGCTCTCCGAGGCCGGCACCCGGCCTGCAGCCGATCAGGAGGTCCGCCTCGCCGGTGTAGCGATACAGCAGGACTGCAAACAGGGCGAGGAGCAACTCCGCCAGACCCACACCGGCAGCGTCGCTCGCTGCTTCGAGATCACCGGCGTTCAACCCCTCTGTGCGCGTCTCCCCCCGCCCCGTCTCTCCGGTGACCGATCCGGCCCGACAGCCCGAGAGATTGCCTGCCGGTGGCGGCTCGGTCAGGCGTCGCCGCCAGAACGACCACAGCGCCTCCTCGGCGTCTCTCTCCAGAGGAGCAGGATCCTGCAGGTTGGCAGCGTCCGAATCCCGTTGCCACCGGGTGCGGTCGGGGTGTTCGGGGGTGGAGGTCATGGGCTTGGCAATCCGTCGTCCCGCGCACCGATCCCGACTTCCGACACGGCCTTTCACGAGTCCGGCAGATCCGGGCTCCTCCCCCAAGAGGGTCACGGCGCATCCTCGATGACGCTCGGTCCAAACCCTGACGGAACATCCCTTTGGTCAGAGGCGGCTCAAGCATTGGCGAGTGTGTCAAGTATTGTAATGCTGTTCAC
>JASFUJ010000212.1:0-6144 GCA_050050355.1 Acidobacteriota bacterium | reverse complement strand
GACGGCGCCCTGCGGCCGGCGCCGCTCGGGGTTCCGGGCCAGCTCCATGTCGGCGGTTCGGGGGGCGGTTCGGAGGGCGGCTCGGGGCTCGCACGGGGCTACCGGGGCCGGCCGGCGGCGACGGCGGCGTGCTTCGTCCCGGATCCGACCGGGCTCGGAGGGCCGGGAGGCCGGCTCTATGCCACGGGGGACCTGGTGCGGAGCGGGCCGGACGGGAGGCTCCGGTTCCTGGGGCGGATCGATCACCAGGTCAAGCTCCGGGGCCACCGGATCGAGCTCGGGGAGATCGAGCAGGTCCTCCTGGAGCACCCGGCCGTCGCCGAGGCGGCGGTGGTCCTGCGGGAGGATCGGCCGGGGGACCAACGGCTCGTGGCCTACGTGAGCGGGGGAGAGGCGGACCCCGAGCGCCTGCGGGAGCACCTGCTGGCGCGCCTGCCCGCGTTCATGGTGCCGGCGGCGTTCGTCCGCCTGGAGCGCCTCCCCCGGACCCCGAACCGCAAGCTGGACCGCGCCGCACTGCCGGCGCCGGCGCTCCCGGAGCCGGCCGAGGAGCCCTCCCGGAGGCCGCCGCCGGAGAGCGCCGCCGGGCGCACCCTCGCCGAGATCTGGGCCGAGATCCTCGGCGTCGAGGTGGACCGGCTCGGCGCCGGCGACGACTTCTTCGGCCTCGGCGGCCACTCGCTGCTGGTGAGCCGGCTCCTCGTCCGCGTCCGGGAGCGACTCGGCGTCGAGCTGGCGCTGGCGGAGATCTTCCGGAATTCCACCCTCGAGGGGCTGGCCCGGCAGGTGGAGGCCCGGCAGGTGGAGGCCCGGCAGGCGGAGGCCCGGCAGGTGGAGCTCGGGGGAGCGGCGCCGGCCGGCCGGCCGGCCACCCTCCCGCGCTGCCTCATGGCCATCCGGACCGGCGGCGCCGCGCCGCCGCTGTTCCTGGTGCACCCGGCGAGCGGCAGCCCCCTCTGCTTTGTCGACCTCGCCCTCCGGCTCGGGGAGGAGCGGCCGGTCTTCGGCTTCCAGTCGCCGCTGCTCGAAGGGGATCGCTGGCGGCCGCGGAGCCTCGGAGAGATGGCCGTTCGCTACGTGGACGAGATGCGCGCGGTCCGCCCCGCCGGCCCGTACCTGCTGGGCGGGTGGTCGTTCGGCTGCGCCGTGGCCTACGAGATGGCGCGCCTCCTGGAGCGGGACGGGCAGGAGGTGGGCCTGCTCTTCCTCCTGGACGCCGGTCCGGAGGTGCCGGCCGGCCGTGCCGGGGCGAGCGGACCGCGGCGGACCCTGGGCCTGTTCACCGAGACCGCCCGGCTGGTGGCCGGGACGCCGCTCCCCCGCTCCTACCGGGACCTCCGGGTGCTGGCGAGCTGGGCCGGCGTGAGCCTGCCCGAGAGCCCGCGGGCGATCTGGCGCCGGCCGTGGAAGGCCCGGCTCCGCTTCCTGGCGGAGCTGGCGCGGCAGGTGGTGCGCTCGATCGACGCCTTCCGATCGAACCTGGCCCCCGCGCTCCGCTACCGCCCGCGCCCCTACGCCGGCCGGGCGGTGCTGTTCCGGGCGCGGGAGGGCCGCCCGCCGTCGGGCCGGGACGCCCTGGCCGACGACGTCCGGCGGCTGGCCCACGGCGGCGCGGAGATCGTCGAGGTGCCCGGGAACCACATGACCCTGCTCGACCGGCACCACGCCGGGGGCCTCGCCGCCCGGGTGGACGAGCTGCTGGCGCCGGGCCCCGACGGAGCTCTCGGACCGAATCGACCGCAGTCAAACCACGATGACCCTTTGCAAGGAGACCGACGATGAGCCACTCCCGAATCCTGACCATGGACGGCGGCAACGGTGAGAACACCGCCCTCCTGCTCGAGCAAGTGCACCAGGACCTGGCCAGCCGCCACGACCAGGCCGGCTTCCTCGACTCCGTCGACATCTTCGCCGGTTGCTCCGACGGCGGCATCAACTCCCTGTTCTTCGCCAAGCACGAGGATCCGACCCGGGCACTCCGGGACATCAACCGCTTCTGGCGCGAGGTCTTCGACCAGGAGATCCTGCGGGGCATCAACCCCGCGACCCTCGGCCTCTCGGTCGCGGGGCTGACCTCGATCGCGTCCGTCAAGCCGCTCCAGAGCTTCTTCATCCGCTACTTCGGCAAGGACACCACCCTGGGCGATCTGCAGCGCAAGGTCATGATCCTGAGCTTCCAGCTCGACAACGAGAAGCCGTCCCCGTACCGGCGCTGGGTGCCCAAGGTCTTCCACAACCTGCACGAGGACGGGGCCGACCTGGACGAGCGCGTCGTCGACGTGGCGCTGCGGTCGAGCGCCGTGCCGATCCTGCTGCCGCTGTACCAGGGCCTGGACCAGGAGGGGCCGGTCTACGTGGACGGGGGCGTCGTGGCCAACAACCCGTCCATGGTGATGCTCGCCCATCTGCTGCACCACGAGGATCCGAAGTCCGCCCTCTCCACCCGCCTCGGCCGATGGCTGATGTTCTCGGTGGGCACGGGGCGCAACATCATCGGCGACACCGTCTACCTCGACCCGAGCACCCGCGACGGCGTCGCTCCCTGGGGCTACGGCCAGTGGCTCGCCAACCCGACCAAGCCGCTGCTGCTCATGGACGCCTTCCTCCAGGCGGGCATGGAGGCGGTGTCGATGCAGTGCCAGGAGATCCTCGGAGAGTCGTTCCACCGGCTGCAGCCGACCCTGAGCAAGGGGCTGGTCACCGACAACCCCGACACCGAGCTCCGGGTCGAGGCGGCGGTGCGCTGGCTGGAGTCGGTGGGCTGGGTGGAGGAGTCCTCCGGGGCCGGGGACGAGGAGGGATCGGGCTCGAAGAAGCAGGCTTCGGACAAGCAGGGCTCGAAGAAGAAGAGCAAGTCGGCCTGAGCCGCGGAGCGTTCCCGGAGCCCTCTCAGCCGAACACGCCCAGGGCGTGCACCAGGTGCTCCAGCACGGCCTCGCCGTCCAGGCCGAGGCCGTGCCGGGACCACGTGCCCATGTGCTCGTGGTGGACGTGGCGCGCGACCGGGAAGTCCCGGATCCGGTATCCGCGGCTCCGGGCGTCCGCCATGTTCCGGAGCACGGGAGAGCCGTGGTGCTCGAACGGCGCCAGGTCCAGGTACTTGCGCCGGTCGAGCAGCATGGTGGCCGGGTCCACCGCCCGGACGCGCCGCCGGGCCCGCTCGGCCCAGGCGTCCGGATCGGAGAGCAGCCGGGTCGTGGCGGCGGCGAGCTCGGCCCGTAGACGCAACGGGTCGGTGCCCTGGGTGGCGGCCAGGAACATCGCCGTCCGGGCCGCCAGGCCGGCCAGCGCCTCGGGGAGCCCGTCGGCTCGCTCGGGCTCGGGTCCGTCCATCCCCGCCGGGTCCACCTCCGGCTCCACCTCGTAGCCGAAGCCGTCGAGGGTCTGGACGGCGCCGGCGGCGTAGGCGTCGGGCTCCTCCTCGAGCAGGGCCGCCATCGGCTCCAGGAACCCGCCCCGGACCACCTCGCAGTCCGAGTCGAGCGCCAGGACGTAGGGGGTCTCGCAGGCGCGGATGCCCTGGTCGAGGGCCGGCCCGTGGAACCGGTTCTCCGGGTTGAGGATCGCCCGGACCGTGTCGTGGGCCTCGGCGAGCCGGCGGAGGGCGTCGGCGGAGCCGTCCCCCGAGCCGTTGTCGATCACCAGCAGGGGGACGTGGGGATACCGCGCGAGGAAGCTTTCGGCGCACCGGACCGTGAGCTCCGGCGTCCGGTAGTTGACGATCACCGCGGAGACGCGGTGCGGCAGGTCCGGGTCGGCGGGAGGCTCCGGCTCCCCCGGGAGCGCATCCGGCGCGGGCTCGCCCCGCGAGCGCTGGTGCTCGGCCATGTCCAGCGGGATCCGCAGGTCGATGGACCGGCGGAGGATGGCGTTCTCCAGGAACTGGCGCAGGTTCGTGGCGGCGAGCTCGACCCCCGTGGTGGGCACGTGCCGGAAGCGGTCGCGGCCGATCCGGAGCATCTCCAGCCAGAGCCACCAGTCGTAGTTGGCGCACTCCCGGAACCCTCCGGCGGCCTCGTACGCCTCCCGGCGCATCACGGCCTCCGAGGCGTTGATGAAGTTCAGGCGCCGGAGGAGCTTCGCGCCGTCCGGCTCCCAGTCGGGCTTGGTCCAGGTGAACTCGGCGTCGAGGATCGGGTCGAGCGCTCCGGCGGCCGGCCGGAGGAGCTCCGGGAGACCCTCCGCCAGGGGCTCCTCGAGCCGCACCGTCGAGTCGAAGTAGACCAGGGCCAGCTCCGGCTCGCCGGCGAACGCCCGCGCGGCGAGCTCCAGGGTCCGGGGGCCCCAGCGGTTGTCGGCGTCCAGGAAGGCGAGGAGCTCGCCGCGGCTCCGGGCGACCGCCCTCTGCTTCGCCTCGAGCCCCGGCGCGTCTCCGAGGGGCGGCCGGGGGAGGTTCTCGTGGACGATCCGCGGATCGCCGTACGACTCGATCAGACGGGTGATCGCGTCCACCTCCCGCGGCGGGGGGTGGCTGGAGACGACGATCAGCTCCCAGCCCGGCTCGGTCTGCTCGAGCACCGAGCGGACGGCGCGGTCGAGGGTGGAGCCGCGTCCGTCCGGGCCGGCGGCGCCCTCCGACACCTCGCGGAAGGTGGACATCAGCACGCTGATCCGAGGGGTTCCGTCCGGGTGCTTCATGAGGTTCTCCTCCGTTCGTCGGTGGCGGGCTCCAGGATCCGGTCGACCAGCGCAGCGAACCGCTCGGGAGCCCGGTAGCGTTCCATGGCCAGCGCGATCCTCCCGGCCGCCTCGCGGTAGCCGGGGTCGTCGAGCAGCGCGACCACCGCGGACCGCACCGCCGACCGGTCGGTCCGGCCCTCCCGCAGCACCCGGCCGGCGCCCGCCTCCACCACCTTGCGGGCGAAGGCGAGCTGGTCCATGTTGCTGACCAGGCCGAGCACCGGCGCCCCCGCCGCGAGGGCCTGGTGGACCGAGGTGGTCCCCCCGTTGCAGATCACCAGGCGGGACCGGGCGGCCGCGGCGTCCCCCGGAAGGTAGGGCGCCAGGCGCGCGTTCGCCGGCGGCCGGTTCGGGGTGGCCCGCCCCGCGGTGGAGGCGACCACCGTCACCGGCAGGTCGGCGAGGGCGTCGAGGACCACGCCGAGGAGGTCGTGCTGCCCGGAGCTGCCCAGGCTCACGTAGACCGTCGGGCGGTCCTCGGGCAGATCGGACCACCACTCCGGCTCCGGCCCCGGCGGCGACCAGAGGACCGGACCCACGAAGAGATGGTTCGGGGGCAGTGGGGAGGTGGGCACCAGGTGGGGCAGGTCGGGGTATACGGTGTAGTCGCCGTGGCAGTAGACCTCCCGGACGTCGAGGCTCAGGGGACCGAGGCCGTGGGCCATCCGGACCAGGTTCAGCGGCAGGGTGTGGACGGCGAAGCCCAGGGGGCGTCCGAGCTGGAACAGCATCTGGGCCAGGGGCTCGCCCACCAGGTCCACCATCGGGTGCTCGGCGAGCTCGAACGCGGTCGAGGCAAACGGGCTCCAGTGGGCGTTGATCACGTTGACGTAGGGGACCCCCGCGAGCGCGGCGCTCACGGCGAGCGACTGGCGCAGGTCCCCCACCACCAGGTCGGGGCGGAGCTCGCCGATCACCCGGAGGTCCTCCCGCACGTAGCGCTCCAGCGTCCCGGGGTCGAACAGGGGCTGGCCGGTGTAGAGGCGCAGCAGGACCTCGTCCGAGGGCAGCGACCGGATCGCCACCGGCTCCCACGGACCCTCGCCGAGGACGGGCCGGTAGCGCGGGTCGCAGGCGAGGAACGTGCGGTACCGGTCCGGGTCGAGACCGGCGGCGAGGACCGCGGGCCGGACCACGTGGGAGAGGGTCGCCCCTTCGCCGAAGAAGAGGACCCGCGGCCGGTCGGCCCGGGGTCCGGTCATCGCCTCCGGCCTCCGAAGGCGGCCCACAGGACGGCCGCCGCCGAGGCGCCGAGGAGCCACAGGTCGGTGTCCGGCCCGAAGCCGT
Organism: Acidobacteriota bacterium; assembly: GCA_050050355.1. Classification (GTDB taxonomy): domain Bacteria; phylum Acidobacteriota; class Thermoanaerobaculia; order Multivoradales; family DATKCC01; genus JASFUJ01. The sequence goes on along the minus strand of JASFUJ010000212.1, from coordinate 177 downwards.
GTCCGGCGGCGGCCGTCTCGGAGGCCATCCGTTCCCCGTAGTGGGCCACGGCGCCGGCCACGAAGAGGGCGGAGGCCGCGACGATCCAGCCCAGGCGGTGGACCGAGCGTCGGAGCTCGCCCAGCCGCCGGTCGCCCTTCGGGCCGGGCTCGGACCGGAGAGTGAGGTGGCTGTTCT
>JASFUJ010000211.1:0-6180 GCA_050050355.1 Acidobacteriota bacterium | reverse complement strand
CGGTGCCCTTCGAGGGTGGGTAGATGGGCCTGGTGGCCCCAGGGCTGGGCCACGCGGAACGTGAGCGGCGTGCCTCGCGGCACGGTCACCATCCAGCGCGGGTCGCCCCAGAGGCTCGACTTGAACACCCCGGACGGGTCGTGGTCCATCGACCGCAGCGCCAGCGGCTCGGCGGCGTAGCTGATGCCGTTGAAGCCGGACACGTCCTCGGGGTACGGCATGGCGCTGGCGCCGATCCGGCGGTCCTGGTCGCTGATCAGGGCCACGAACTCACGGGTGACCCCGGAGTCCGTCCAGATGTCGGCCTGCACGCCGGCGCCGCCTCCGGGCAGCGCGGTGGTCTGGCCCGGGCGCGTGTACTGGGCGCCCTCGGGCTCGATCACCACGCCGGCAAAGGCCCCGCGCTCGACGGAGCCGAGATCGGCCAGGTTGAGGCCGACGACCACGCCGAGCTCGGTGTCGGCGTAGTACTCGTAGGTCCTCACCGCCCCGGCGGGCACCGTGGAGTCGTGGTTGAAGCCGATGGCCCCGCCGTAGGAGCGCTGGGGGTCGGAGATCAGCTCCCCGACGCTCAGCGACGCCCTGCTGGTCTGGCGCCGGTTGCGCAGATGGACCCGCAGGCAGTCGCCCGCGTTGGCGCGCAGCACCAGCGGCGTGCGGGCCTCCGGGCTCGGGACGCCGTCCAGGTGGTACGCGGTGGCGGCGCGGTCCCCGTTCTTCAGATCGTTGTAGACGATCGTCGTGTCGGAGATGGCGACGTCGTACTCGCGGACCGGAGCGCCGGCCGGGCAGGCGTCGCCCGGGCCGTCGCCCAGGGACGGCGGCTCCCCACCGGTGTGGGAGAGCTGCGGGAACCCGTTGCCGCCCGCGGGCTGCGGCCGGTCCGGCAGCGGCTGGAGATCGGGCTCGACGGCGTCGTGGACCCGGAGGATGCCCCAGGCACCCGACTCGAGGTCCTTCCCCAGGGTGCTGTAGTAGAGGTAGTCGCCCGGATAGCCGCCCGGGCCTCCGGCGCCGCCTTCGAGGGACAGGTCGAACCGCTCCGAGATCCCGATGTAGGTGGTGTCCCGGATGTCGCTGTTCTCGTTGACGCGCTCCTGGTGGAACCGGTGCCCGGTGAACCGGACGCCGCCGACCCGCTCGACCAGCCCCATGCCCCGGACCACCACCGGATCGCCCAGATAGGCGCGCACGGTCTGGGTGTGGGGGTCGCCGTGGGCGACCGACGAGAACCGGTACGCCGAATCACCCCGGCGCAGGCGCAGCGGCTCGGCCCGCAGGTTGATGGTGCCGCCGCCGCGGGCGAAGCGCCCCTCCACCGGGTTGTTGTTGTGGAGGAAGAGCATGAACTCGCGGAACGACCCGTCGACGCCGTGGGCCACCGGGTTGCCGCCCGCGTCCGGATCGACGCGGACGTCGACCAGGGTGCCGGCGCGGACCTCGTCCCCGGTCCGCGGGTCGTGGTAGGTGGAGCCCTTGGGCTCGATGATGTGGGCGCCGAACAGTCCGTGGTCCCAGTTCTTGAACTCCACGTGGTCGTGGAAGAACACGGTGCCGGTGTCGACGTCCGAGTACCAGTGGTAGCGGACGAACTCGACGCCCACCGCCTGGCCCTTCTGGTGCGGCCGGTCCAGCGGGCGGTCGAGGACGATGGTCTGCGGGTCGGGGATCGCCGCGATCTTGCGGATCTCCTGGCAGCGCAGGGGTTGACCGTCCGCGTCGAAGCCGCAGGTGGCCTCCCCCAGACCGACCCCGAGCCAGATGCCCGGCCGCAGCCGCTCGGTGTGGTCGACCTCGAGGGTCGTCGCACCCGCGGGCGCCGTCGTCGTCAGCGTGCGGCCCTCGCTCTCGATCGGGCGCACCGACTGCTCGTAGGAGAAGCCGGTGATCACGCCGTCCGACGCCTGCGGGTCGAACTGGACGAAGTGGCTGTGGATGTTGACCTTCGAGAAGTCGCCGTTGAGCGGCCCGTCGGGGATCTTGTTGGTGAAGGTGATCTCCACGCAGTCGCCGACGTTGGACCGGATCGCCAGCGGCTCGGCCGGCTTGACGCCCTGCCGGATCTGCTGCTCGTCCTCGTTGAGAACGAAGAGCATGCCGTTGCGGTCCTGCCTGTCCGGCGTGACCCCGATCGGCAGCGTGATGGCGCTGACCGGGTACCGGCGCAGGACTGCGTTGCCGACGTCGACCGACGGGTGGACCCCGTTCCTGGCGCACAGGCCGTCCACGCGGCCCTCCTTCATCTCCTCACCGAGCCACGGGGCTCCGGTGTGGCGGGCCGTGAACGGCGGGCGGGCGCCCCGCTGTGGCCGGAACAGCGGCCAGGTGTAGCGCCCGTTCCGCGGGTTGAACAGCACCTCGGGGCGCTGGCCCGGGGTCTCGGAAACGTAGCCGTCGAACGGCTGGTCGGACTCGGGCTCGCCCCAGATCTGCAGAGTCTCGCCGGCACCGGTGTGGGTCCAGTTCCAGACGGTGGCGTCGAGGATGTCGAACGGCACGCCCGCCGGCGGAAGCTGCCGGCGGATCCAGTCGAGGACGCCGATCTGGGTCGACGGATCGACCACGGCGGTGTCGGCCACGATGGTCCGGTCGTCGTCCACCGTCAGGCCGATCAGGTCCCCGGCCGAGACGCCGAGCTCCGGCTCCCCGGGCGGCATCAGCGGGTTGCCCGGATTCTGGTAGACCTCCGGGATCACCGCCAGCGGATGGCCGTTGACGTTGGTCTCGGCGGTCTGGATCGTGCCGAAGACCCGCCAGAAGGACCACATGCCGGAGATGTAGTGGTGGCCGATATGGCAGTGGTACAGGAAGTCGCCCACCGCCTGCTGGCACCCGCCGGAGCCGCACTCGTGCTCCAGGTTGTAGCTGGTGCCCGGACCGATGGACTGGGAGTCCAGGTGGATCGACTCCAGGTCGGGATCCGGGATCTTGGTCAGACCCTTCCAGAAGTCGTTGTTGGGATCGGAGTTGGGGTTGCGGCGCCAGCGGTCGGCGCCGCCGTGCAGATGGTGCACGTGGAAGACCTCGCTGCCGCCGTGGAGCAGGCGGGTCTTGACCGCCTCGCCCCGGTAGGAGCGCGGCATCGGCGTGGCCGGATCACCGAACGGGTAGGAGGCGTAGCCCAGCGACTTGGCGGTCTTGCGGATCTCCAGGCGCCGGCGGAAAGGCTCGCTCCGATAGTTGAGCGCCCGCGCCGCCGGCCGGTAGACGCCGGCCACCTCGTCCACCAGCGGCACCTTCTTGCCGTCCCGGTCGAAGATGTCGGTGAAGGCCTCGTTGCCGATCTCGTGGTAGAAGATCACGAACTCGCGGAAGCTCTTGCCGTCCGGGCTGCCGTCGACGTTCGGATCCATGATGATCGCTTCCCAGTTGCTCCCCGTGACGGTGTCGAGGGGATCCCCGGTCTCCGGATCGAGATAGGTCGCGCCCTCCGGCTCGACCACGATCGCGCCGAACAGGCCGAGGCTCTGGCGCTCCCGGCTGGCGCCGTGGTCGTGGAAGTAGTAGGCGCGCTCGGCGTTCGGATCCCTGGGGATCGGGATCTCGTAGGTGACCGTCTGGGACGGGGCGGCGAAGGTGTCCGGGTTGTCGCCGACGGCGCCGCCGGCGCTCTGGACCGAGTGCGGCAGGCCGAGGATGTGCATCGAGGCCGGGCCGTCGTCCAGGCGGTTGGTGAAGTGGACCTGCAGACACTCGCCCAGGTTGGCGCGGAGCACCAGCGGCTGGATCGGATCCTTGCGCAGGCCGTGGGAGACCCGGGTGACCGCGCCCGGCTCGCCGAGCACCGGCGGCTCGGCACGGTCGGCCTCGACGTCCGCCTCGAACTGGCGCACCGTCGGAATGTTGGCGTCGAGGGCGTACATGTACGCCTCGTCCACGTGGTCGCCCCAGCGGTTGAGCGTGATGGTCACGCCGATGGCGGAGACGTCGTAGGTCCGGAGCGGACCGCCCTCGGCGCAGGCGTTGTAAGGCGCCACGGCCATCGAGGTGTCGATCCCCGCGACCGAGTCGTCCGTGCCGCCGAAGCAGACCAGGGCGAGCACCCCGAGGGCCGCCACCGAGCCGAGGCGCAGCGGGCGGGTGCTCCAGCGCACCAGCTCGACCAGGGGAGCCGGCAGCCCACGCGTCCTCGAGCGGCCACCCGCCCGCCGCTCGCGCGTGCCGACGAGCAGCGCAGCGAGGAGCAGCGGCAGGAACGCCGCGAGCTGCACCAGGACGTCCCGCGCCCCGGAGCGCGCCCGGAGCAGGACCGTGCTCTCCAGGCTCTGATACCCGTCGCGCGCCAGGCTCGGGTTGCGCACCGAGCCGAACGAGCAGAGCTGGGTGGACTCCTGGACCGTCAGGTCGGTCCGCACCACCGTGGTCTGGACCTCGGCGAGCGACAGGCCGTAGGTGGTGCCGACCCACTCGTGGGCCAGGTCCCGGGTCGAGGTGACCGGCAGGACGACCAGGGCGAAGACCAGCCCGATGGCGCCGACCGTCCCCAGGACGTCCGCGGCGTTCGTCCGGGAGAGGCCGCCGCCCAGACCCAGGCGCCGGCTCAGGCCGAGCCCGAGCCCGAGGGCCAGCGCGATCATCGGCGCCAGCATCACGAGATCGAGCCCCATGTGGGCGGCGACACCCGGGGCGTTCCAGTCGATCGCCGGGTTCAACAGGGTGTTCAGGAGGTACTCCCAGGCCACGACGCCCAGCGAGAGGCCGGCCGCCAGCGCGGCCCAGCGGAGGCTCCGCCACCGGCGGTCCGGCCGGGGTGACCGGGGTGACCGGGGTGACCGGAATGGAGCCTTCGTACGACTCGTCTCGGCGTGCACGTGCGTCTCTTCCTTATTGGCCGGCTTCATGGGGAGCTCCTGCGCAGGGGGGTTGTGAGATCGGAGTCCGGGAAGCCGACGACGCCGGTCTCGGCGTGCCCGCCGACCACCGACTGGATGCAGATCGCCGCGTCGGCGGCGATGCCCGAGTCGTCGAGACGGTACGAGAACCTGCCGTTCGTGCGGTCGACCGGCGCGACCCCGAGGCGGGTACCGGGGCAGCCGGAGGCGTCCGACGGTCCGTCGTGGATCGCCACCCAGCCGGCGCGCTCGCCGGTCGACAGGTCGGAGCAGACCCCCTTGACCCGCAGGGTGTCGTGGCGGACCGTGGCCGTCACCTCGAGGATGGCGTCGAGCTCGTCCCCGAAGTCGAACGACTCGAAGATCGGATGGGGCGAGAAGATGTCGTTGTCGTGGAACAGGTCGTCGAACTGGTAGAAGACCTGCGCCCCGGCCCGCGGCGCTTCCACCCGGGCCGTCAGCGTGCCGCCGGCGAAGACCGGAGCGCCGTGGCTGTAGGTCAGGTCGGCCCAGTGCCCCTTGCTCGGATCGTCGGGATCGATGTACAGGCTCCCGTTGCTCGGGTTGATCCAGAGGAACGGGCGCCACCCCGCGGTCGGCGGGATGATGTCACCGGCGCCGGGCTGACCCTGGGCCGGGTTGCGGAGGAACGGCGGGAAGCGCAGCTCGACCGGATGGTCCGGGTAGACGTCGCCGGGGAACTTGCCCACGTCCGGCGGCAGGACCGGCTGGCCCTGGAGCGGCGGTGGCGGGAAATTCTTGGCGTCGTGGGGGTTGTACTGGTTGATGTCGGTCGTGCAGAAGCCCGGGAAGGGATCGTCCGGGCACATCTGGCCGGTGCCGTAGCCGGGGGTGAACCGGCCGATCAGGAGGCCCGGCTCCCCGTCCCTGTCCGCGAGCGGGAACGGCGCCGGGTCCTCGGCGCTCCGGATCACGAACGGCGGCGGGTTGAACCGGAAGTCGCCGCCGCGGCTCTCCTCCGAGTAGAGGTAGCCGAAATGGGTCCGGCCGTCGCCGCCCGTGTAGGGCTCGAGCCGCACCCGGTCGTCCGGACGGGGAAAGACGTCGGTCTGCTGGAGCACGTCGAGATGCGGACGGAACCCCCAACCGGCCCGCCACTGGGCCTCGGCGACCTTCGGGGCGCCGAAGCTGGGCTTGAAGTTCATGATCTCGAAGCTGGTCAGCCCACCGCCGCAGCAGCGCAGGATGTCGTCGTGGAGACGGGCGCTGAAGTCGACGTTGCGGAAGTAGTGGGTGTGGTCGTCCAGGTTGACGAGCTTCACCTTGAAGACGTCTCCCTGGCGCCACTGGGCGATCTCCGGCATGTCCGGCCCCTCGCCGTACATCT
>JASFUJ010000210.1:0-6183 GCA_050050355.1 Acidobacteriota bacterium | reverse complement strand
AGGTCCTCGACCGCCTCCGGGAGCGCCATCGGCTCGCGGAAGTCGTAGCGGGCGATCTCGCGCCGCATCGCCTCGGCCGTCACCGACGTGCCCACCGGAAGCTCCCGGATCTCCCGCGGAAAGCGCTTCACCTCCTCGAGCACCCGCCGCCAGGCCAGCTCGTGGCCTGGATCCGAGGCGGGCCGCCGTTCGGTTCGGTCCTTTCGGGCAGTCATGGTAGGCCGATCAGACCATACGAGACCCTCACTGCCCAGGGCCGGAACCGGCCGGCCCGTCAGGAGCTCAGGATCCGGTCCCGCAGGCGATCGGGCAGGTGGGCGACGAGGGCTGCGAACCAGGCCTCCCGGGCCACGAGGTACCGGGTCTTCGGCCGGCGTGCGGTGAGGGCGCGCTCGATCGTCTCCGCCACGCGCACCGGCGGGACGGCATGGGGCGGCGTCCGGCCCTCCCGCCGTTCGAGGCGTTCGAGGGTCTGCTCGTAGAGCCTCCTCCGGTCTTCGTCCACCTCGCCGAGGATGCGCGTGGCCCGATCGAAGGACCGCTTCCAGACCGGGGTGTCGATGACCCCGGGCTGGATCACCGAGACGGGGATCTTCCAGGGCCGAAGCTCCATGCGCAGGGCGTCCGACAGGGCCTCCACCGCGAACTTCGACGCCGCGTAGGCGCCGGTCCACCGGGTCGCCACCCGGCCGTTGGCCGAGCTGACGTTGACGATCCGTCCGGGGCCTTCCCGGCAACCTTCCCTGAGGAGGGGCAGGAAGGCTCGGGTCACGGCGTGGAGCCCGATCACGTTGACCTCGAGCTGGCGGCGGACGGCCTCCGGCGGGAGCATCTCCAGCGGACCGGCCACCACGATCCCGGCGTTGTTCACCAGCCCGGCGAGGCCGCCATGGCGTTCACCGAGGGCCTCGCGGACGATCTCCAGGGCCTCCTCGATCGAGCCCTCCTCGGTGACGTCCAGAAACACGGGGCGCAGAGCCCCCGACGCCTGCTCCGACAACCGCCGGGCGTCCTCCTCCGACCGCACCCCCGCGAAGACCTCGAACCCCCGGGCGTCCAGATGCAGTGCCGTGGCCTCGCCGATCCCCGTGGACGCGCCGGTGATCAAAACCGCTCCGCGATATGCGCTGGTCATGACAAGAGAGTGTACCGGGGCAGAGAGTCGGGTCTGGCCTCCGGTCGGGTAGCATCCGGCCGATGCCCGAGCTGCCCGACGTCGAGCTCTACCTGCACGCCCTGGCGCCGCGGATCGCCGGCGAGCCGCTGGAGCGGGTGCGGCTGCGGAGCCCGTTTCTGGTGCGCTCGGTCGAGCCGCCGCTCTCGGCCGCGGAGGGACGCCGGGTCGTGGGGCTCCGGCGCCTCGGCAAGCAAATCGTCTGGGAGATGGAGGGGGAGCTCTTCCTGGTCTTCCACCTGATGATCACCGGGCGCTTCCGATGGCGCCCGCCCGGCGCCAAGGTCCCCGGGAGGAAGGGCCTCGCCGCCTTCGACTTCTCGGGCGGCACGCTGCTGCTGACCGAGATGGGCTCGAAGAAGCGGGCGTCGCTCCACGTGGTCCGGGGTGAGGCCGCCCTCGCCGGGCACGACCCCGGCGGCCTCGAGGTCCTCGGCGCCGACCTGGAGACCTTCCGCCGGGCGATCACCGCCGAGAACCGGACCCTCAAGCGCGCCCTCACCGACCCGCGCATCCTCTCCGGCATCGGCAACGCCTGGTCGGACGAGATCCTCCACGCCGCCCGGCTCTCCCCGTTCAAGCGGACCGGCGACCTGGACGGCGAGGAGACGGAGCGGCTGTTGGAGGCGGCGGTCCGGGTGCTCGAGGACTGGACCGCCAGGCTCGTCCGGGAGGCCGGCGACGCCTTCCCCGAGAAGGTCACCGCCTTCCGCGACGGCTTCGCCGTCCACGGCAAGTACGACCAGCCCTGCCCGGCCTGCGGCACGCCCGTCCAGCGGATCCTCTACGCCGAGAACGAGGCCAACTACTGCCCCACCTGCCAGACCGGCGGCAAGCTCCTGGCCGATCGCGTGCTGTCCCGACTGATGCGCGACGACTGGCCGAAGACCCTCGAAGAGTTGGAAGAGCGCAAAGAGCGGTAGGCTGGCAAGGGCGGTCCGACACGTCATACTCGTTGTCCGTTCGAACAACTTGATCATCCGGAGGGACCAATGAAGCCGAGAACGTCCATCCCGCTCTTTCTGATCCTGCTCACCGCCTTCGTGGCGGCCGCCGCGGCCCACGACCTCTACCTGGTGGTGGAGGACCACGACGTGCCCGCCCACGCGGAGATGACCGTCGCGCTCTACAACGGCACCTTCTCCACTAGTGAGAACACCATCGACCGGGAGCGGATGACCGACGTCACGATCGTCGACGGCCGGGGCCGGGAGGTCCATCCGGCGGCCGACCGCTGGCGCGAGGAGGGGAACGCGACCCTCCTCGACGTCGAGACCGGTGCACCGGGAACCTATCTGCTCGGTGTCTCCACCAGAGCGCGGATGATCGAGCTCAGCGCGGAGGAGTTCGAAGACTACCTGGAGCACGACGGCGTGCTCGACGTCCTGGAGGCCCGGCGGGCGGCGCGGGAGGGCGGGGAGTCGGCAGAGAGATCGGCCAGAACGGGAGGCGGACCGGTTCGCGAGCGCTATGCCAAGCACGTCAAGACCCTGCTGGACGTGGGCGGCGAGGCGACCGACACGTTCAGTCACCGTCTCGGCTACCCGGTCGAGATCGTCCCCCTCGAGAACCCCGCCCTCCTCGAGGTCGGCCGGGAGCTGCCGGTCCTCGTGCTCGCGGACGGCGAGCCGCTCGCCGATCAGCTCGTGTACGCCGGCTACGCGGCCCACGATGCGCACCAGGGCGAGCACGATCATCGGAATGCGGTCGAGACCCGCACCGACGCCGAGGGTGTGGCCCGGATCGGGCTCGACCATCCCGGCCGCTGGTACATCCGCCTGATCCACATGGTGCCGTCGGGCGAGGAGGGCGTGGACTACGTCTCCGAGTGGGCCACCCTCACCTTCGACGTGGACTGAGCGGAGTGGCGTCGCCGGACCTCGTCCACCGGGTGCTCCGGGACGGGATTCTCGTTCTGGAGAAGGACGCCTCGCGCCGGGGCCGGTTCGAGGTGCGCCGGGCCGGTGGCGGCTCCGAGCCCGGGCTTCAGGCCGACGTGAGCCGGCTCGACGGGTGAGGCTTGGCGTGTTACATTTCGCAAGACGAAAGGTCTTGCCATGCGAACACTGAGCATTCGGATCCCCGACGAGCTGGACGAGCTCCTGGAGCGCGAGTCCAAGAGAGTGCACCGGAAGCGCTCCGAGCTGGTGCGGGAGGCGGTGGGGCGCTACCTGGAGGATCTGGAGCGGCGGCGATTCATGGACCGCATGGTGCGAGCGGCGGATGCTCTGCGCGGTGATCCGGAGGTCGGGGCGGTCGCCGAAGAGTTCGAGGTCGCCGAAGCCGAGGCGCTCCGGCTCGCGGAGACCGGGGCCCTCGAGGTCGCGGAGCCGGAACCGCCCCCGTACGTCGAGGCGGACGACCCGAAGCCCGGAGACGCCTCGTGAGGCGAGGCGAGGTCTGGGTCGCCAACCTGAACCCCAACCGTGGCGCGGAGGTCGGCAAGGTCCGGCCGGTCCTGGTCCTTCAGGCCGATTCCTTGATCGACAGCGCGCTCGCGACGGTCGTCGTCCTTCCGCTGACCACCCGGGTCCGGCCGGACGCCGCTCCCCTCCGGGTTTCGCTCCCCGCCCGGGGCGATCTGCGGGAAGAGTCCCAGGTCATGGTCGACCAGCCCCGCACGGTCGACAAGCAGCGGTTCGGGGACGGACCGCTCACCGCCCTCACCACCGACGAGATGACCCGGGTCGAGCGCAGTCTCCGTTTCCTGACGGGGCTGGCTTGACGGCCCTGTCTGCCACCCGATGACCCGGAAGGCCAAGCCGGCTTCAGCTCCAAGGATCTCTGCCCCTTTCGCCTGCTCCGTCCGGGGGCTCAGCTCCGCTCTTGGAGAGCTGAGCACTGCAAGGCCTCGGAGACGTACGGGTGCGCCGGTCGGTGCTCGAGGAACCAGGGTGCCTCCGCTCCGGTCCAATCCCATAGACCAGGAACCGACCGGACGGAGGCAGGACATGGAGCTTCGACGCACGCGGATCACCGACGAGATTCCCACCGCCTCGATGGCCGACGTAGCCTTTCTACTGGTCATCTTCTTCATGATCACCACCACCTTCGCGGCCACCAAGGCGCTGGACATGAAGCTGCCGGAGGGACCGCCGCCGGGCGTGATCGATCCGGTGGAAGCGGTGCTCGTGGAGGTCGAGGGGGGTGGCGCCCTGACGGTCGACGGCCGGTCGATGGCGTTGACAGACCTTCTCGCGTACCTGGAGCCCAAGCTGCGTCGGAACCCGGGCAAGCCGGTCCTGGTGCGGGGCCTTGCGGACGCCCCGTACAGCGCCGTGGTCGACGTCCTCGACGAGCTCCGCCAGGGGCGGCGGGTCCTCGGCCTCGAGCGCGAGGTCTCGATCGCGCTGCCCACGGAGCGGGAAGCCGCGCGGTTCTGGCGGTGAGCGGAGAAGGTGACCGACGCCCTCGCTATACTCCCCGCATGGACCGCGAATCGCTGATCCGGCGCCTGGAGGAGGTGGTGCGGGAGCTTCCGTACGACCTGGTCGCGGTCTATCTGTACGGCAGCCGGGCCCGGGACACGGCGGGGCCGGCGAGCGACGTGGACGTGGGCGTGCTGTTCGGGGAGCGGCCCCCGTCGAAGCTGGGCGGGCCGCCGGATCGGATCGCCGACCGCCTGGAGCGCGCTCTCGGATTGCCGGTCCAGGTGGTGGTGCTCGACACGGCGCCGCCGGATCTCGTCCACCGGGTGCTCCGGGACGGGATCCTGGTCCTGGAGAACGACGCCTCGCGCCGGGTCCGGTTCGAGGTCGCCTCCCGGCGCGAGTACCTGGATCTCGTGCCGATCCTCGAGCGGTATCGGAGGACGGAGAGGCGGAGATCGGAGAAGGCGGCCCGATGACCGATCCGGAGCTCCTCGCCAAGAAGCTCGCGGAGATCGAGACTCACGTGCGCGAGCTCCGTACCGAGGCGAATCTCTCCCGGCTCCGCGAAGACCTCAAGGAGGAGCGGTTCGTCGCCCACACCTTGCAGCTCGCCGTGCAGGCGGCCCTCGACGCGGCGTCCCACATCGTCGCCGACGAGCGCCTGGGGGAGCCCGAGACCAACCAGGAGCTCTTCGCTCTCCTCGAGCGTCACGGCTGGGTCGACCCTTCGCTGGGAGCCAGCCTGCGGGACATGGCCCGGTTCCGCAACCTCCTGGTCCACGGCTACGCGAGCATCGACCTCGACATCGTGCGGGACATCGTGGAGCATCACCTGGGCGACCTGGAGGCGTTCGTCGAGACGGTCCGCGGGCGGCCTGATCGAGATCAGGACCGGGATCAGGGCCGAGATCAGGACCCAGACCAGCCCGGCTGAGCCGATGCACCCCGCCGAACCCGTCACCGTCACCTGCCCCTACTGCGGCGAGACGGTCCAGATCCTCCTGGAGGCCGACCAGCGGGGCGAGATGGTCCAGGACTGCGAGGTCTGCTGCAACCCGTGGCGGCTCGTGGTGCGCCGGGCCGGTGCGCTCGGGGGCGAGCTCGAGGTGGAGGTGAGCCGGCTCGACGGGTGAGGTGCGGCGGTGCCCGCCTCTTCATGCGGTAAACGTACGATTCAGCGCTCGAAATAGACAGTGCATGCGTGAAATGATCACGTTATCGTGGGTTCGAACGGGCGGATCGGTCGCATGGCCTGAGCATCCCACGACCCCCGCGGCTCTGGCGGTGAGTGGTCCCGAGGATTGCTGTCCGGACGACCGCTGCTGCGGGATCGTCGGATCGGTACAATCCGACGAGATGTCTCTCGAAGGAGAACAGGAGCTCCTCGAGAAGCTGAGGGTGCGAGGAGTCGACGTCCGTGGCGTCGCCGAGCTGCCGTTTCGGCGGCCGGAGCGTTACGCGCAGGCCCTTCCGCTCCTGGTGGACCGGTTGCGGGCGACCGAGGACTCCCAGTGGATCGCGGTGTTGACGCTCGCCCTCGGGCACCCGGAGCTCCGCTCTGCGTTGCCCGCGCTCCTGGACAGGCTCGGGCGGGTGCCGCCTTCCGCCGAGATCGACGTCGCGAACGCGGTCCGGAAG
>JASFUJ010000209.1:0-6188 GCA_050050355.1 Acidobacteriota bacterium | reverse complement strand
CATCCACAAAGAGCGGGCTCGTGACGAGTGAGTCGGGTCTTCCCGATCCGTCGGGAACGCCGCTCCGATCGACCTGGATGATCCTCTGGATCTCCCCTCCAAACCCCCCAGCGTTGGTCCTCTGGATCACCCCCACAACCCCTCGATCCCCTTCCCTCCCCCCAGGGGGGAAGGGGACGCCCCCGCCCGGCCGCGAGCCGGCCTCCCGGGCCATCCGGCTCACGAGAGGGAGCTCGCGCCGAGGCCCCTTTTTCCGCGGTCACATGGCCGTGACACCGCCGAATTGTGGAAATCCCGCCTCGCAGCCGCCCGCGATCCGCGGTGCATCCGGACCTGGCCTTGTAGAATCTTCAAACCACTGACAGACAAGGACTTGGCAGGCTTGCACAACCTTCTGGTCAAAGTGCTCTAGGCCCCGGAAAATCCGTCGTTTCCCCGTCTTTTCAGCGAGTTTTCCACAGAGTTTTCCGCAGCATCTGTGGAGCGAATGGACCGGTGCACGTGGCCGGGAAGAGATCCGCCTCGGTGCCCCGCATCACCGTGGCCGGAGGCATCCCGGCGAGGGCCTCCGCTCCGCGACGGCGGACCGGGACCGGCACCAGCTCGACCCGGTGCGGCAGCCTGCGGAACGCGTGGAGAGAGAGGGAATCGGAAGCCCGCCCGTCGACCACCAGTGCGACCCGGGCCACCGGTCCGGCGGCCGGTCCCCGGGGGAGCCTCCGCACCCGGCGGAGCATCTCTTCACGCCATCCGGCGTCGATGCCCCGGGCAGCTTCCAGGTCGTCGAGGGCCGCGTCCAGCAGCTCCGGCCGCTCCTCCCAGAAGAGGGCGGCCGCCAGCCGGGGCTCCGCGGCCAGGGCGCGAGCGCCCAGGGACCCGGAGCGGTGCAGCGGAGACCCGACGGCGAGCAGCGAGAACGGGGCCATCGCCCCCAGGGGATCGAGCGAGCAGGCCAGCTCGAACGCCGGGGCGGCGACCGCGGGGGAGCCGGCGGCGGAGGCCGCCGCGCCGGCGCGCAGCCAGAGGGCCGCCACCCCCCGCGCCTTCGCCGCCGCCTGCAAGGCCTCCCGGGCGGCCTCGCCCGGGTCTTCGCCCTGTCCGTCGGGTCCGGGTCCGTCCGGTCGAACCCCCTCGAGCCATCGCAGCCGCGCCGCATGGAACCGGTAGAGCGGCATCTGGGGATCCAGCCGGAGGGCCCGGTCCAGGGCGTGCAAGGGCTCGCCGGCGGCGCCGGGGGGCCGCCGCCCGTCCAGGTCGGCCAGAGCGCGCTCGGAGATCCAGTGGGCCCGGTCCACCGGCACCAGCGACGCACAGGCCGCCAGGGCGTAGAGCGTCGCCAGGGCGAGCCCCGCCCGGGACAGCCGGCGGGGACCGTCCCGGGCGGGCCGTTCCCGGGGGGCCAGGGCGGCCCCCGCCGCCACGGCCGCGGCCACCGGGAGCGCAGTCACCCGCCAGTCGGCCGTGGCGAGCCCCATCACGCCCGCCCCGGCCAGGCCCACCAGGCCCGCCGCCGCCAGCGCCGCGGCCGGCTCGTCCGCACCGGACGGGCCGGACGTGATCCGGCGCCCCCGGCGAACGGCGAACACTCCCGCCGCGGCGAGCGCCAGCGCGAGCCCCGGCCATCCCAGCTCGTAGGCCACCGCCAGCGGCAGGAGGTGGAGCTCCCCCACGACCTCTCCCGGCGGGTTCACCCCGGGAACCGGCCGCAGGGAGCCGGCCAGCGTCCAGGCGGTCGAGCCGGGCCCGTAGCCCGTCCAGGGGCTGGCCCGGAGGCCCGCCCACCCCGCGCTCCAGTAGACCCATCGGGCCTGGAACGACGGATCGCCCCGCCGGGCGCCGATCACCGCGCCTCCCACGACGGCCGCCAGGGCCAGCCCGCACAGGACCCCGGCGAGCCACCGCGCGCGGCCCCGTCGCGCACCGCGGCCGCCCCGGGAGACGAGGGCCAGCCCGACCGCCGCCTCCACCACCAGCGCCAGGCCCCCGGCGACGGAGCGGGTCGCCAGGACCGCCCCCACCCCGAGCGCCGTGGCCACCAGCCCCGAGGCCGACCAGACTCCGGACCGCGGCCCGGACGGGACCCACCGCTCGCGCACCGGCAGGGCGGCCAGCGGCAACAGGGTGACCACCCAGGCCGCCAGGAGGAGGTGTTGCCCCAGAGGCTCGGCCGGCAGCGCGCTCCCCCCGGCGAGCCACCGGCCCAGGGACCACGCGCTCACGCCGCCGACGACCACCGTCAGCGCCCTGGGGCCGGCCACGGTCCCGACCGCCGCCCCCCGGCCCGGTCCCCGCTGGCCGAACCCGGCGGCCACGGCCGCCGGCAGGTACAGGAACGCCGGCAGCAGGGTCACCCCCACCCACCCGGCCCGGGGCACCGGCGAGGCCCACCAGGAGAGCACCACGGCCGCCAGGGCCGCCCAGAGCAGGAACCTGCCCGCCCGGCCCAGCTCCAGCGGATCCGCCAGACCGGCGATGCCCGCCCGCCGCCCGGAGACGATGCAGCCGGCGATCCCGCCGGCCAGCACCAGGCCGTGGGCGACCGCCGCCCCCGCCGCCGACGCTCCCAGGTAGAACGTGCCGCACCATGCGGCGAAGAGCAGGGCGAAGACGGCCGGCAGAGCGGAGAGGAGAGCCGGAGCGCGCGCGGGGGCGGACGGGTCGCCGGGGGGCCGGGTGGCAGGATCTCGCGAGCGCGATAGAATCATGGGCTGGGGAGCGAGGGCTCTGGCTTCGCCGCATCGACTCCGTTCCTCGCATTCTCCATTCTCCACCTCAAATTCTCAATTCCCAGGAGGATTTTCCATGGCAGTCGACACCACGACCTCCACCGAGGCGCTCTTGCGCCGTCTCGGCATCGAGCCCGAGAACCCCGGGGCCTTCGACGGCTCCTGGATCGACACCTCCGGCGAGCGGTTCGAATCCATCAACCCGGCCACCGGCGAGCCCCTGGCCGCCGTCCGCATGGCCACCGAAGACGACTACGAGCGGGTCGCCCGGGCCGCGACCGCGGCCTTCGAGGAGTGGCGCACCTGGACCGCCCCGGCTCGCGGCGAGGTGATCCGCCAGCTCGGGCTGGAGCTGCGCCGCCACAAGGAGGACCTGGGCGCCCTGGTCACCCTCGAAGCCGGCAAGATCCAGTCCGAGGGCCTCGGCGAGGTCCAGGAGATGATCGACATCTGCGACTTCGCGGTCGGCCTGTCCCGACAGCTCTACGGCAAGACCATGCACTCCGAGCGCCCGAGCCACCGCATGTACGAGCAGTGGCACCCGCTGGGGCCGATCGGCGTGATCACCGCGTTCAACTTCCCGCTGGCGGTCTGGTCCTGGAACGCGGCCATCGCCGCCGTCTGCGGCGACACGATGATCTGGAAGCCGAGCAGCGAGACGCCGCTCACCGCCCTCGCGGTGACGCGCATCGCCGAGCGGGTGCTGGCGGCCAACGACGCGCCGCCGGTCTTCGGCCTGACCCTCGCCGACCGCCGGGTCGGCAAGAAGATGACCGCCGACAAGCGCCTGCCCCTCATCTCGGCCACCGGCTCGGTGAGCATGGGCCGGGCCATCGGCAAGGTGGTCGCCGACCGGGTGGGCCGCTCCCTTCTGGAGCTGGGCGGCAACAACGGCATCGTCGTCACCGAGAGCGCGGACCAGGACCTGGCCCTGCGGGCGGTCCTCTTCGCCGCCTTCGGCACCGCCGGGCAGCGCTGCACCACCGCCCGGCGCCTGATCCTCCACAAGAGCATCGCCGCCGAGTTCAAGGAGCGCCTGGTCAAGGCGACCCGGTCCATCACCGTCGGCGACCCGGCCGAGGACGGCGTGCTGATGGGGCCGCTGATCAACCAGCGGGCGGTGGACGACATGATGAGCGCCCTCGAGACGGTCCAGAAGGAGGGTGGCGAGATCCTCTGCGGCGGCAAGGCGATCGACCGTCCCGGCTTCTTCGTCGAGCCGACGGTGGCCACCGCCACCAAGACCATGCCGATCATCTGCGAGGAGACCTTCGCGCCGATCCTCTACGTGCTCGAGTACGAGGACCTGGACGAGGCGATCGAGATCCACAACGCCGTCCCCCAGGGCCTGTCCTCGGCCATCTTCACGCTCAACCTGCGCGAGGCCGAGCGCTTCCTGGCCCACACCGGCAGCGACTGCGGCATCGCCAACGTCAACATCGCCACCTCCGGCGCCGAGATCGGCGGCGCGTTCGGCGGCGAGAAGGAGACCGGCGGCGGCCGGGAGTCCGGCTCCGACTCCTGGAAGTTCTACATGCGCCGGCAGACCTGCACCATCAACTGGGGCACGGAGATGCCGCTGGCGCAGGGGGTGGAGTTCGAGGTGTGACGAGGGCGCCCTCCGCAGCGGATGTCCTCGGTTCGCTGCGGAGGGCGCTCCGTCCAGGCTTCGCCTGCGACGGCGATCAACAGAAGGCCGGCCAGCAGTAGGTCGAGCATTCGACCGTGCCGCCGTCGCAGGTCACGGAGTAGGCGCCGGTCTGGCAGTTCCCCGCGTTGCTGTAGCAATGGACCCCGCACGGGTTCGGTTCGTTGCAGCAACCGACGTAGACCTCGCACCGGTTCGGACAGGTGGTCCGGTCGCCCTCGCACTCCACGTACCCCTCGGGTTCGTTGACCACGCACCCCGAGCTGCCGGTACACGAGATGACGTTCCCGTCGCCACAGTCGAGCTCGGCGCTGCAGCTCTGTTGCTCGGGCTCGGGCGTGCCGATCTCGGCCGGCATCCGAGCCTGCGTCACCGCTGGCTCCTCGGAAGCAGCGGCGTCTCCGGAGCCGGATGCGGCGAACGCTGCGCCCGTGCCCAGGACGGACAGAACGAAAACGAGCATCGTGAGTGCGGACCAGCGAGAACGAATCATCTGCAACCTCCTCATGGTTGATGAACAGTCCTCACAGCATAGAATATATTGCTTATAAATTCAAGGAAGATATTTAGTAACAAAATAGCACTTCGTAGAGCCCCTCCCTCCGGCCGCTCTGGTGAACCGAAAGGGAGGCGAGTCACCGGGGCGGACCGGCCACCTTCAGCGCTCCCGGGACCACCCGCACCTCGACCCCGTCCCCGGTCACCGGCGTCATCGGCTCGCCGTCGCCGGTGACCGGCATCTCCCGCTCCAGCCGGATCCGCATCCGCCGGGTCCGGAAGCTCGTCACCTCCGGCAACCCCATGTGCGTTCCCCGGTAGACCCTCGGGAACACCCGCAGCAGACGCCGGCGCGGCAGCTCGCGCACGATCACCACGTCCAGCCAGCCGTCGTCCGGCTCCGCCTCCGGCGCGATGCACATCCCGCCCCCGAACCGGTGCGTGTTGCCGAACGCCACCAGCATCACGCGCCCCTCGAAGCTCTCCGTGCCGCCGTCCGGTGTCTCGTACTCCAGGCTCAGCAACGGCGGCCGGAACGTCACCAGCGCCCGCACCACCGCCCACGGATAGATCAACGGCCCCCGCAGCCACCGCACCCGCTCCGCCATCGACGCCACCTCGCTGTCGAACCCCACCCCGGCCACGCCGGCGTACCAGCGGTCCTCCACACGCCCCAGGTCCAACGTCCGCACCGGCCCCTCGACGGCCGTGCGGAACGCCGCCTCCAGCCGCCGCGGCACCCCCACCGTCGCCGCCAGGTCGTTCCCGCTGCCGAGGGCCAGGATGCCCAGGGCCGTCTCCGACTCCGCCAGCGCCTGCACCGCGTGATGCATCGTCCCGTCCCCGCCCGCCACCAGCAGCCGCTCCACCCCGTCCGTCACCGCCCGCTCCGCCTCCGCGCGGAATTCGCCCAGCCCCCGGGAGACCACCAGCCGGAATCCCTCCTCCGCGGCGAGGCGCTGCAGACGGGGCAGGGCCTTGCGCCCCGCCCCCCGGCCGGCGGCGGGGTTGACCAGGACGCGGACGCGCCCGGAGCGCGGGTGGGGAGCGGGAGCGGGCATGGGTGGCGGGAGAACGGACGCCACTGTATCGCACGCGTCGGCGCTCCAACGTCCCAGAGGAGACTGTTCCCCATGTGCCCAGCTCGTACCCCCGGTCGTATCCCCTCACCCCGGCCCTCTCCCCCCAGGGGAGAGGGGGGCGATGGGGAGGAGGCCCTCTTCCCGCTGGAGGAGAGGGGGGCGATGGGGAGGAGGCCCTCTTCCCGCCGGGGGAGAGGGGGGCGATAGACTCGCTCCCATGATCCACCGTGAATC
>JASFUJ010000208.1:0-6233 GCA_050050355.1 Acidobacteriota bacterium | reverse complement strand
TGTGGCCCAGATCTTCCCAGAGCGGTCGAACCGCGTTCCCCTGTACCTGGCTGCCGGCGCTCTCGTCGTGGGAGCACTGGCCGGTGCATTCGTCTGGTACTACTTCTCCCCCGAGTACACCGACGTGGGCTACCGGCCGGAGCAGCCGATCGCCTACAGCCACCGCCTCCACGCCGGAGACCTGCAGCTCGACTGCCGCTACTGCCACGCGGCGGTCGAGACGTCCACGGTCGCCTCGGTGCCGCCGACGAGTGTGTGCATGAACTGCCATCAGCTCGTCGGACGGGACAAGGCGAGCCTGGAGCCGCTGCGCCGGAGCGCGTCGAGCGGCGAGCCGCTCCGCTGGGTCCGGGTGCACGACCTGCCGGACTACGCCTACTTCGATCACAGCGCGCACCTGGCCGCGGGCGTCGGCTGCTCGAGCTGCCACGGGGACGTGGCCGCCATGGAGGTGGTGACCCAGATGGAGCCGCTGTCGATGGCCTGGTGCCTCGAGTGCCACCGCGATCCGGCGCCCCACCTGCGGCCCTACGACCAGATCACCAACACGGCGTGGATCCCGCCCGCCGATCAGCGCGCCGTCGGCGAGCGGCTGATCGAGGAGCGCGGCATCCGCGCCCCGGAGTCCTGCACCGCCTGTCATCGCTGAGATGGGCTGCGACGGATGAACGGCCGAAGGGCATGAGGCAACCATGAGCGACCGGACGACCACCAGCTACTGGCGGAGCGTCGAGCGCCTGCTCGACTCGCCCGCGCTCGAGCCCGGAACCGAGGAGGAGGGCCGTCCGGGGGCCTCCCGAGCTCAGGCTCCCTCCCCCGAGTTCCCCGCGGGGGCCGACGAGGCGCCCGACGGGGTCACCCGGCGGACCATGCTGGGGTTGATGGGCGCCTCCTTCGGCCTGGCGGGGATGACCGCCTGCCGGCGCCCGGTGGAGCACATCGTCCCCTACGTGGACGCCCCGGAAGGCGTCCTGCCCGGCGTGGCCGAGCGCTACGCCACCACCCTCACCTTCGGCACCGAGGCCTACGGCGCCGTGGTGGAGAGCCACGAGGGGCGGCCGACCAAGGTGGAGGGCAACGACCTCCACCCCGGCTCCCGCGGGGCCAGCTCGGCGTGGATGCAGGCCACGGTGCTGGACCTCTACGATCCGGACCGCTCGCGCTCGGTGATGCACCGGGCCAGCGCGGAGAGTGGAGCGGACGGAGAGGGTGGTCCGAGCGCCGGGGGCGGGTCCCACGGAGGGGCCGGCGCGGCGGAGGACCGGGGAGGCTCGGGGCACGAGCCCTCCGACTGGGACGCCTTCGCGGCCTTCTGGTCCGAGGCGTCCTCCGAGGACCGGGCGCCGGCCGGCCGGGGGCTGGCGGTCCTCACCGAGAGCTTCGCCTCGCCGACCATGGCGCGGCTCGCCCGGCGCTTCGCGGAGCGCTACCCGGAGGCCCGGCTGGCGGTCCACGACCCGGTCGGCGACGAGAACCGGTTCGCCGGCATCGAGGCGGCCACCGGAACCGCGCGGCGCCCGGTGCTCCACCTGGAGCGGGCGACGACCGTCCTGGCCCTGGACGCCGACCTGCTGCTGACCGAGAGCGACGCCCTGGCCGCCGCCCGGGGGTTCGCCGCGGGCCGGCGGGCGGGTCTCGGGGAGGCGAACGGCGACGGCGGCTCCATGAACCGGCTCTACGCGGTGGAGAGCGCCCTGAGCCTGACCGGCGCCAACGCCGATCACCGGGTGGCCCTGCCCAGCAGCCGGATCGGCGCCTTCGCCGCGGCCCTGGCCGAGCGGCTGGGGGTCGCGGAGATCCCTGACGGCCTGGCCGGCCCCCTCCCCGAGGAGGCGCGAGCCCGGCTCGACCTGATCGCGGACGACCTGCGCGCCGCCGGCCCGGACGCCCTGGTGGCCGCCGGCCGGCGCCAGCCGCCGGCGGTCCACGCCCTGGTCCATGCCGTCAATCAGGCCCTGGGGGCGGTGGGCCGGACGGTCACCCTCCACGACCTGGCCGACGTGGGCTGGGGCCGGGTGGCGGACCTGGCCGAGCTGGCCCAGGCGATGACCAGCGGCACGGTGGACACGCTGGTGATCCTGGGCGGAAACCCGGTCTACGATGCGCCCGGCGCGGCCGGCTTCGCCGAGGCCCTGCGGGCGACGCCCCACACGGTCCACCTGTCGGACCGGCTGGACGAGACCTCGAGGCTGTGCGAGTGGCACCTGCCCCGCGCCCACGCGCTCGAAGCCTGGGGGGACGCCCGGGCAGCCGACGGCACGCCGAGCGTGGCCCAGCCGCTGATCGCCCCCCTGTTCGGCGGCCGGAGCGCCCTGGAGGTGCTGGCGATGCTCGCCGGCGAGGAGACCTGGCAGGGAGCGACCCAGGTCCAGCGCACCTGGGGGGTGGAGCCGTCGGCCCCCGGGGAGGACCCCGCCCGCCCCGGCTCCCCCTGGCGCCGGGTGCTCCACGACGGCGTCGCGACGGCGGAGTCGGCTCCCGAGCTGGCCCCCGAGCCGGGTCCCCCGGTCACCGTCCGGCGCCCGGAGACGGTCGCCACCCAGGCCGAGCCCGGCGCGGCCGGAGCGGGCGCGGACGGGAGCGATCTGGAGCTGGTCTTCCTGGTCTCCCCCTCGGTCCGCGAGGGGCGCTTCGCCAACAACGCCTGGCTCCAGGAGGCGCCGGACCCCCTCACCCGGATCACCTGGGACAACGCCGCCCTGGTCTCCCCGGCGACCGCCGGGGAGCTCGGGATCGAGACGGGGGACGTGGTCCGGCTGAGGGTCGAGAGTGGGGAGGAGAGCCGGGAGATCGAGATCCCGGCCTGGGTCTCCCCCGGCCAGGCGGACCGCTCCGTGGCGGTCGAGCTCGGCTTCGGGCGCACCGCCGCCGGCCGCGTGGGCGACCGGGTGGGGGTCGACGCGTACCCACTCCGAGGGTTGGCCGACGCCCTGTTCGCCACCGGCGTCACCGCCGAGCCGACCGGGCGCCGCGCCGAGCTGGTGCAGACCCAGGAGCACTGGGAGATGGAGGGCCGGGGGCTGGTGCGCGAGGCGAGCCTCGGCGAGTACCGGGAGCACCCGGAGTTCGCGCGGGGCGAGCACGATCCGCCGCTGGCCGGCACCGGCCCCGAAGAGAGCGGCAGCCTGTGGCGCGAGCCGAACGACGGATCCGACGGCGAGAGCCACCAGTGGGGCATGGTGATCGACCTGGCCTCGTGCATCGGCTGCGGAGCCTGCGTGACCGCCTGCCAGGCGGAGAACAACGTCCCGGTGGTGGGCAAGGAGCAGGTCTCCCGGGGCCGGGAGATGCAGTGGCTGCGGGTCGACCGCTACTACTCGGGCGAGGCCTCCGACCCGCGGGTGGTGTTCCAGACGGTGCCCTGCATGCACTGCGAGAACGCCCCGTGCGAGCAGGTCTGCCCCGTGGCGGCCACCGTCCACGACGACGAGGGCCTCAACGCCATGGTCTACAACCGGTGCATCGGCACCCGGTACTGCTCCAACAACTGCCCCTACAAGGTGCGGCGGTTCAACTTCTTCAACTACACCAACGAGACCCCGGAGCTGGTGAAGCTGGCCATGAACCCGGACGTCACCGTGCGCTCCCGCGGGGTCATGGAGAAGTGCACCTACTGCGTCCAGCGGATCAACGAGGGGAAGGCCGAGAGCCGGAAGCGGGGGCGCCCGCTGGCCGACGGCGACGTGACGACCGCCTGCCAGCAGGCCTGCCCGGCCGAGGCCATCGTCTTCGGCGACCTGGCGGACGAGACCAGCCGGGTGCACCGCGCCAAGCGGGACCCGCGGGGCTACGCGCTGCTGGCCGAGCTCAACAACCAGCCCCGCACCACCTACCTGGCCAAGGTGCGGAACCCGAACCCGGAGTGGCCTTCGGCCCCGTCCGGACCGGGAGCCGGGCACGGGGAGGGGGCATGAGGATCGCCGGACGCGGTTGGGGAGCGGTGGTGCTGCTGGTGGCCGTCATGGGGTGCACGCGGGGGTCGACCTCCGGGCGGCCGCCGATCCACCTCAACCCGAACATGGACGACCAACCGAAGGCCGAGGCCCAGGAGGCGAGCGCGTTCTTCGCCGACGGCGCCGTGATGCGACGCCCCGTGGCCGGCACCGTCGCCCGCGGCGACCTGCGGCCCGATGCGGCCGTCGCCACCGGCCTGGGCGGGGACGGCGAGCCGGTGGCCACCTCGCCCGTCCCGGTGGACGCCGAGCTCCTCGCCCGGGGCGCCGAGCGCTACGCCATCTACTGCGGCCCCTGCCACGCGGAGAGCGGGAACGGCCAGAGCGTGCTGCGGGAGCGGGCGGGCGTCAACACCGCCGACCTCCTGCAGCCGCGGCTGCGCCAGGTCTCCGACGGGTACCTGTTCGACGTGATCACCAACGGCTTCGGCCTCATGCCCGCCTACGCCTACCAGGTGCCGGTGGCGGACCGGTGGGCGATCATCGCCCACGTCCGTGAGCTCCAGGCGGCGGCCGGGCCCGTCGAGGCTCCGGTCCAGGCCCCGGCCCAGCCTCGGGCCGAGGCGGGGGAGGAAGCACCGTGAGCACCAAACGCATGGTCCTCGCCGTCGTCGTCGGCGCGCTCGCGCTGCTGGCGGCGGTCGAAGGCGCCCGCTGGATGAACCAGCGCCTGGGCTACGACTCGCCGATCCGGGTGTCGGAGGAGGTGGAGGCCGAGCGGACCACCCCCCGGGAGCAGGCGCTCGCCGAGCAGGAGGCCCGGGAACGCGAGGAGGCGATGAGCCGCCCCTACGAGGAGGCCGAGTACCGGGAGGTCCCGGTGGTCGGCAGCCGGACGGCGATCTGGGTGGTGGCCCAGCTCAAGCTCCTGTTCGCCGCGTTCGTCCTGGCGGTGCCGATGTTCGCGCTGATCATCGAGTTCATCGGGTACTGGTCGAAGGACCCGCGCTACGACCGGCTGGCCTACGAGTTCACCAGCCTGCTGTCGCCGGCGTTCGCCCTGACCGCGGCCTTCGGCGGGGTGCTCACCTTCATGCTGATCATCCTGTACCCGAAGTTCACCAACTACCTGATGTCGGTGTTCTCGCCGACCTTCCTGCCCTACGTGCTGCTCCTGTTCGCCGAGGCGGCCCTGTTCTACACCTACTACTACTCGTGGGGGAAGATCGGCAAGCGGATCCACCTGTCCCTGGGTGTCATGCTCAACCTGGTGGGCACCGGGATCATGTTCGTCGCCAACGCCTGGCTGACCTTCATGATGACGCCGGCGGGCATCTCCGAGAACGGCGCGGTGCTCTCCGTGTGGGACGCGGTCAACAACTACACGTGGATGCCGATCAACATCCACCGCTTCATCGCCAACATCGCCTTCGGCGGCTCGATCGCCGCGGCCTACGCCGCCTACCAGTTCCTCAAGGCCAAGACGCCGGAGGAGCGGGCCCACTACGACTGGATGGGCTACGTGGCGAACCTGGTGGCGGTGGCCGGCTTCCTGCCGCTCCCGTTCGCCGGGTACTGGCTGGCGTCCGAGATCTACGCCTACTCCCAGACCATGGGCCTGACCATGATGGGCGGCGCCTTCTCCTGGCTGTTCATCATCCAGGCGGTGTTGATCGGCAACCTGTTCCTGGCCATCAACTACTACCTCTGGCTCGGCATGGGCCGGGTCGGTGAGGCCGCCTCCCGGCGCTCGAAGGCGCTGATCCCGGTGCTGCTGGGCCTGATCACGCTCTGCTTCGCGGTCTGGGCCACGCCCCGCTCGATCATCGCCACCGTCGAGGAAACCCAGGCCATGGGCGGCTCGTTCCATCCGCTGCTCGGCTTCCTCGGGGTGATGAGCGCCAAGAACACGGCGGTCAACATCATGATCCTGGCCACCTTCGTGTCGTTCATCCTCTACCGGCGGACCGGCCGCCAGCCGACCGTCGGCTGGGCGAAGCTCGGCACCGCCGTCCAGAGCGCGATCCTGCTGCTGGCCGGCGGCGTGGTGATCTTCTTCGGGATCTACGGCTACTTCGTCCCCGCCGAGGTGCGGATCAAGTTCTCGGTCCCGCAGGTGCTCTCGGTCCTGCTGGCCATGACCCTGGTCACCGTGATCGACGTCATCCTGCTGCGCAGCTCGCGCAAGGAGGGCGAGACCCGCTGGGGGGACATGCCGGAGCGCTCCCAGTACGTGCTGATCTTCCTCGCCGTGACCTTCACCTGGCTGATGGGCCTGATGGGGTATCTGCGCTCCGGCCTGCGCCAGCACTGGCACGTCTACGGCGTGATCCGGGACAC
>JASFUJ010000207.1:0-6236 GCA_050050355.1 Acidobacteriota bacterium | reverse complement strand
CAGCGCGGCGACCTCCTCCGGGGCGGGAGCCGGTCGCTCCGTCTCGATCCCGTTGTGCACCACGGTCACCGGCACCCGCTCGCCCAGGTGCCGCCGGATGGAGGCGGCGACCTCGCTCGAGACGGCGACCACCCGCGCCTGCCGGGCCCAGGTCCAGCGGTTGGCGAGCCGGGTCAACGGGTGATACCGCTCCTGGAGGTTGTGCTCCGTGTACAGGACCGGGATCCCGGCCAGGCGACCGGCGATGCGCGCCACCACCCCGGTCAGGGGCAGGTGAGCGTGGACGAGATCGGCGCGGCTCGCGCGGAGCCACCGCGCCACGCGGACCGTCGACGCGAGGAGGGCCGCGTTGGAGCGGGTGCCGAAGCACTCGACCGGCGCTCCGGCGGCCACGACCTCGGCCACGAGGGCGTCCTTCCCGGGGAGGAAGTAGCCCACGGAGTGCCGGAAGCCCGGGTCGCCGGTGCGGATCAACTGGGGCAGCAGCACCTCGGCGCCGCCGCGGCCCAGGCCCTTGATCAGGTGGCAGACGCGGAGGAGCTCGGTCCTCCGTGACGATGCGGGCCGTTGCGATGACGCCGGGGGCGTCGCCCTATCCGTCAGTCCTCGAATTCGAAGCGTTCCTTGCGAAGCTCGGCGATCTGGTCGGCCAGCAGGCCGAAGAGGATGACCAGGACCCCGTTGAGGATCAGCAGGAGCGCCGTCACCGTCAGCCCCCTGCTCGCCAGGTAATAGGGGATGCCCCAGAGCACTCCGCCCGCGATGGACAGCGCACCCACCGGGAGGAACAGGCGCAGCGGGTTCAGCAGCATCACGAGCCGCAGGATCAGCAGCAGGGTGTCGAAGCCCGTCCGGGCGGACACCGTGCTCGATCCCTTGCGGCGGCGAATCTCGATCGGGACGTGATCCACGGCATAGCCGCGCTGGAGCAACACCATGGTGCTGGTGGTGCTGAACGAAAATCCGTCGGGAAAGAGGTGCAGGTAGCGCCGGACGTGCTCGGTGCGGAAGACGCGCAGGCCGGAGTTGAGGTCCGGGATGCGCTGGCCGGTGAAGTAGCTGGCCATGAAGCCGAGCAGCCACTTGCCCGGCATCCGCCAGAGCGGGCTGTGGAGGAGCTTGACCCGCTGCCCGATGACCAGGGAGTGCTCGGCGTGGTGGCGGAGCAGCTTGTCCAGCTCGCCCGGCGCGTGCTGCCCGTCGGAATCCATGGTCGCCACGAACGGCGTCCGGGCCTTCCGGATACCGGTCTTGAGGGCGGCGCCGTAGCCGCGGTTGTGGGGATGGGTCAGGACCTCGAGATCCGCGCCGTGACGCCGCCCCGCCTCGGCCAGGATCTCGTCCGTCCCGTCGGTCGAGCCGTCGTCCACGACCAGCACCTGCCATCCCCGCTCCCGGGCGTGCGGAACCAGGCGGTCGAGGAAGTCGCCGATGTGCTCGGCCTCGTCGTAGGCCGGCACGACCACGGTGACCCCCCTCCGGGGGTCGTGGGATCCCGCGGGCGGCGGGGTGGCGCCGGCCGTCCGGGACCGGGTGTCGTCGTCTGGTGGGCTCACGGTTCCTTCCTGGCCGAGACCATCACTCCCCAGCTCTGGGTCCGCAACCACGGGATGCGGGCGATGCCTTCGTCGAGTCGGATCAGCAGCTCCAGCAAGCCCCGCGGTGGCCGGATCCGCCGCAGCGGGGCGACCAGGTCGGGGAAGCCGAGCGGGTAGGCAACATATCCGAAAAACTCCACCCTTTCCACGGTCAGGTGCCGCCGGATCGCTGCGAGATAGCCGGACCGGCGGAAGTTCCGGTGGTGCTCCGAGAACGCCCGGGTCCGGTAGATCAGTCGCCGGGGGAGGCTGCTGAGGAGCGACCGGTTGGTGTCGGCGAGCACGACCTGCCCCCCCGGCCGGAGCACGCGCCGCATCTCGGCGAGCCCCGCGTCCGGATCGATCAGGTGGTGGAGGAGCGCCCGGGCGAAGATCAGGTCGAAGCTCCGGTCGGGGAACGGGAGGGCCGTGCCGTCGCCCTGGGCCAGCGGTCGTGCCGTCCTGCGGGCCCGGCTCAGCATCCCGAGGGAGAGGTCCACTCCGACCGCAGCGGTGCGCGCCTCCAGCCGTTCGAGCTGCAGACCGATGCCGCACCCGTCGTCCAGCACCCGGCCCGCGAGGAGAACGTCGTCGGCCAGGGAGATCATCCGGTCGGCCCACCACTCGTGATAGCGCCGGGCCTCCGGGAGGGCGTATCGCAGCTCCTCGTAGCGGCCGGCCGCCGCGTCCTGGACGGTGCGCTCCGCGCCGCGGCTCACGACGGGCGCCTCCGCTCGGGGGAGAGAAGAAGGACCGTGGCCCGCGGTACGCGGAGCCGGGGCGCGTCCGGACAGCGATCCTCCAGCAACGCCCGCAACCTGTCCGCCGGGAGCTCGTCGCGCGCCGTCTCGCCGCCGGCCGTCCACCGGTCCCAGTCGACCACGACGGCGGCCACGGGGACGGGCGGGTGACAGCCGCCCCGCTCCAGCCAGAGCTCCACCGCTCCGCTCACCGGGAGCAGCGGGCGCCAGGAGAAGAGCTCCGGGGCGTTGCTGACGATCGGGGTCTCCGGGTCCAGCCGGTCCACGACCCGGTGGAGCTCGGGGAGGTGGCGCTCCAGGTCGTGCAGCCGGGGCGGCCGGTGCACCCACCAGGCCGGTGCACCGGCGAGCAACTGGCGCATCTGGTCGTCCGTCCGGCCGGCCAGGTCGGTGGCGCGGAGCGGCCCGGGCTCGACCCAGGCCCCGAGGCCCGCCGTCGCCGCGGTGAACGCGAGGGCGAGACCGACCTGGAGCCCGAGGAACGCCGCCAGGAAGCCGCGCGCCCAGCGCTTCGGGGCGCGGACGAGCCGGGCGATCAGGAACGGCTGGGCCAGCGCCAGGACCACTGCCATGTACCGCTCGGTCATCCCCTGCATCCGCATGAACGCGGGGGCGACGGCCAGGAAGCCCACGTAGAGCACCAGGAACGGGACCAGCGGCGACGACGGGAGCCGGGGGCGGCGTCGCAGCGTGCCCAGGAGGAGCGCCGCCCCGACGGCCGTGATGGCGGCGACGCCGAGCGCACCGGCGACGCCGTAGGCCCGCCAGACCGCTCCCGGCCGGACCGCGGGCAGGACCAGCCAGGTGCTCTGGGTCAGGAACGTCTCCACCACGTGGTCGTACCCCACGCCCAGGGTCTCGGCCATGAGGGTCGGACCGAAGAGGTGACCGGTCAGCGCGGCGTTGCGGGCGATCCAGACCAGGAAGATCGATCCGGGGACGGCCAGGATGGCCAGCTCCGGGACCAGGCGGCGGATCCGGTCCCGGCGGATCCGGTGCCAGACCCACCAGGTCAGGAGGGCCGCGTAGAAGAACATCCCGGTGTACCGGGAGAGCAGGACGAGGGTGGTCGCCGCGGCGCCGAGCAGCAGCGGGCCGCGAACGCTCCCCTCCCGCTCCGGGAGGCCGGTGAAGATCGCCGTGGCCAGGACCACCAGAGGGAGGAACAAGATCTCGGAAGAGACCTCCGTGTAGACGTTCAGGTAGGGCCAGGTGACCGCCGCGATCCCGACCGCCAGCGCGGCCAGCACGGGGTCCCGGCAGAGCCGGTGGGTCAGCCACGCGATCGCGGCGAGCAGGAGCGGCCAGGCGGCGAGGGCGAGGAGGGTGGGAGCGTGCTCGATCGACGCTCCGGCGGCGACGAGCGACCCCAGGGCCCACGAGGTCACCGGCGGAAAGGAGGACAGGGGCTCGCTCACCACCGCCACCGGCTGGAGCCGGAGCTCGAGGAGCTCCAGGCGTCCCGTCGACGCCCACCGCGCGGCGCTCGCCAGGTAGTGCCGGGCGTCCTTGAAGCTGGTCTCCAGGCCGGGGATCCAGACTCTCAGATACAGGATCAGCCAGCTCGCCAGCGCCACGGCGAAGCCCGAGACGGCCGCCGCGACGGCTTGCGGCGAGCGCACGCCGCCGGAATCCATTCCCTCGGGGCTCATCGGCTGCCGGTCAGCTCTCATCGCTCCCGGTCCCGGACGTCGCACCGCCCGGAGCGGTCGCCCCGGCGCTCCACAGGCTCACGACGGCGATTCCGGCGAGCTCGACCACCACCCAGGTCAGGCGCGCCAGCAGGGCCACGGCGACGGCGAGCGGCCCGGGGATCGACGGGGTCAGCAAGAGGGTGAGCGCCGCCTCGCGCACCCCGAGCCCGGCCGGGACCAGGAACGCCAGGAACCCGGCCGCCCACGAGCCGACGAACGCCAGCACCGCGTCCGGTGCGTGCTCCGCTCCCAGGGGGGTGACGGCGCGCACCAGGGCGAACCCCGCCAGACCGTGCAGGATCCACCCGGCCGCCAGGATCGAGCCGACGGTTGCGAGCCGACCGTAGCCCGGGTTCGAGGGGAGGTCGTCTCGGCCGGCGAGACGGCTCGCGGCTCCGGTCAGCCGACGGATCAGGGCCGGATGCACCAGGAGCACCGCGGCCACCAACGCGCCGGCCAGGAGGAGCCGGGGATCCACCGAGACGATGGACGCCGGCACCAGCCGAGGACCGGCGGCCAGGAGGAACGCCAGACCGATGATCCCGTAGAGGACCTGCTCGGTCACCAGGGCCGCCGTCGCCGCCCCGGTGTTTCCGCCCTCGCGGACGCAGACCACCACCCGCCCGACCAGGGAGGCCAGCTTGCCGGGGATGTACCGGGCGATGCCGCCGAGCAGCCAGGAGCGGGCGGCGGCCCGGAACGGGAGGTGGGGTCCGAAGGCCCGCAGCAGCAGGTGCCATCCCGCGATCAGGAAGAGGAAGGAGAGCGCGAGGAGCCCGAGATGTGCCGCCAGGGGGCCGATCGCCAGGGAGAGGCGCTCCGGCTCCAGGCGCTCCCAGTCCCCGGCGACCCGGTGGACCAGGAAGGCCAGGGACAGGAGGACCAGGACGACGGAGGCGGTGCGCAGGACCCGGGTGCGGATCGGCGCCGTCCGGCCCGGGCGGAGCTCCCGGGGCGGATCCCCGGTCACGGGCCGGGTCACACGCGCCTCCGGACGGCGTTGCGGACCAGGGTCGGCAGCACCCGGGCGACGGTTCGCAGCGAGAGCTTCTCCGGATCGCTGTTGCGCTCGTACAGGCGGGGGTGGACGACGGCGAGCCGCCGGGGGTCGGTGGCCTCGACCGCTGCGGCGAGGGCCGGGCGGTCCGGCAGCTCCGCGCGATCGACGTAGAGCAAGGCGTTCTGGGCGTACCAGACGAGGACCTGTGGGTCGTTCCACAGCCGTGGCCGCAGGGGGTCGGCGACGGCGTAGCCCCGGCGGTCGAAGAGCTCCGCCCAGTACTCCGGCCATCGCTCGTTGACGTGGTGGAGCCCGCCCTGGAAGGGCACGGCGGCGGAGAAGAGGACCAGCGGGCCCAGGCGGGCCAGGGATTCGACGAAGGTCTCCGCGGCGCTCGCCGGCAGGTGCTCCGCCACCTCCAGCGAGATCACCAGGTCGAACCGGCGATCGAGCGCCACCGGGCGGGTGAGATCGTGGTGCCGGAAACAGCCGGCGGGGACCACGAGATCCTCCGGGTCGACCCACTCCCCCTCCAGGCCCAGGACCTCTACGGCTCCGTGGGCGCGGAAGACGTCCAGCCAGGTGCCCACGCCGCAGCCCACATCGACGACGGACCGGAAGGGGCCGAACCGCTCCATCACGGACGCGACCGCCTCGGCCGACGCCCGGGTGTTGGCGTCGCGTCGCCGGTAGAAGCCCTCCTCGTAGGTCTCGTCAGCCATGGTGTCGGGACGATATCGCGAGCCGTCTCCGGGTCACCGGCCGGCGTGGGAGCCGGCGGCCATCGATCGATAGAGCTCCGCCATCCGCGGGACCGACGTCTCGAGGGTCCAGCGCTCCTCGTAGAGCTCCCGGCCCCGCCGGCCCAGGGCCTCTCTCCGTGCCGGATCCTCGAGCAGCGGACCGACGGCGTCCGCCAGGCTCTCGACCGAGCCGGCGGGCACGAGCAGCCCGTTCTCGCCGGGCTCGATCACCTCGCGGAGCGGGGCGATGGCCGAGGCCACCACCGGCAGGCCGAGGGCCATGGCTTCGATGACCGCCCCCGGCAACCCTTCGAAGAGGCTGGGGAAGACGAACGCGTCCGCGGCCGCCAGGATCTCGGGAACGTCCTCCCGGTGTCCGAGGAAGCGCACCGTCCGAGCCAGGTCCAGCTCGTCCATGAGGCGCTCCAGCTCCGGGGTGGCGCTCCCCTCCCGTCCGGCGA
>JASFUJ010000206.1:0-6240 GCA_050050355.1 Acidobacteriota bacterium | reverse complement strand
CGGGCCGGGTCGTCGTCTTCCGCACCGGGGGAGAGGACGACGGCGGCTGGGGGGAGCTGGTCGAGCGGTCCCTCACGGTGGAGCCGGTGCCGGGCGATCACTACTCGGTGATGGCTCCACCCCACGTGGAGGTGCTCGCCGAGCGGCTCCGCCGTCACGTCCACTCCGCCGCCGGAGCGTCCACGAGCCCCAGGAGCAACTCATGACGACGATCGACACTCTCCCGCTGGACAGCTTCCGGAGCCTCCTGGGCCCCGAGGCCGTGGTGGTCGACCGGGAGGCCCTGGACCGGGCCGAGACGGCGACCTTCTCCACGAGTCAGGCCGTGCCGGTGATCCTCCGGCCGGCCGACCGGGACCAGGTGGCCGGCTGCCTGCGGATCGCCCACGAGCACCACCTGCCGGTCTACCCGGTCAGCCGGGGCAAGAACTGGGGCCTGGGCTCCAGCGTGCCGGCCGCCGACGGCTGCGCGCTGCTCGACCTGGGCCGGCTCGACCGGATCCTCGACTTCGACGAGGAGCTGGGCTGCGTGACCGTCGAGCCCGGGGTCACCTTCCGGCGACTGGCCGCCTTCCTCGAGGACCGCGGATCGGAGCTGATGGTGAGCCAGACCGGCAGCACGCCGGACAGCAGCCTGGTCGGGAACGCGGTCGAGCGGGGGACCGGCCGCGGGTACCCGGAGGACCGCTTCGGGAGCGTCGGCGGCCTGGAGGTCGTGCTGCCCACCGGCGAGGTCCTGCGCACCGGGTTCGACCGCTTCCCCGGCGCCCGGACCGGAGGGCTCCACCCCTGGGGGGTCGGACCCTGGCTGGACGGGCTCTTCACCCAGTCGAACCTGGGCGTGGTGACCCGGATGACCCTCTGGCTCACCCCGCGGCCGGCCTGCTTCCAGCCGTTCTTCTTCCGGCTCGGCGGCAAGCTCGGCTTCGCCGAGTCGATCGATCGGCTGCGCGCGCTGCGCTGGCACGGCCCCCGCCGGGCGGTCTTCAGCCTCTACAACGACTACCGGATGCTGTCCATGATGCGCCAGTACCCCTGGGAGGAGAGCGGCGGCGAGACCCCGCTCTCCCAGGCCCTGCGCGCGCGTCTGCGCCGCGAGTACCGGGTCGGACCCTGGAACGGATCGGGCGCCCTCTACAGCGCCGGCCGTCGCCAGGGGCGCGCCGACCGGCGGCTGCTGCGCCGCTTCCTCGGGCCGTGCGCCGACCGGCTCCTGGTCCTCGATCCGCTCCGCGCCCGCCTGCTGAAGGGCGCCGAGAGGATCTACCGGCGCGTGCGTGGGGAGCGCGGCACGCCGCTCGCCGACCGGTCGTACTACCGCAACCCCCTGATCGGGTTCAGTCACGACGAGGGAGGCACGCCCCTGACCTACTGGCGCAAGCGGGAGACGCGCCCGGAGCGGCCGGACCCCGACGCCGACGGCTGCGGCACGATCTGGTTCAACCCGGTGGTGCCGTGGCGAGGCCGCGAGGTGGCCGCCGCCGTCGAGACGGTGGAGCGGATCAGCCTGGCGGCGGGCTTCGAGCCCAATCTCGGGCTGCGCTTCATCTCCGACCGCTGCGTCGACGTCACCGGCGCCATCGTGTACGACCGCGAGATCCCGGGCGAGGACGAGCGGGCCATGGCGGCCCACGACGAGATCCTGGACGCCCTCGCGGGGCTGGGCTACCTGCCGTCCCGGCTGGGGATCCACTCCATGGGATTCCCGGGGGTCCGCGAGACCGTCTACGACGGCCTGCTCGGCCGCCTCAAGGAGACGCTGGACCCCCACGGGATCCTCGCGCCCCGTCGCTACGACTCATCACTCCCATCGGCCCCGGGAGAGTAAGACATGCTGGAATCGACATCATCCCGTCACGTCCTGATCGAGCTCGAGGACCTGCGCGCGGAGGATCCGCCGCCGCTGGTCCGCGACAACCGGCAGGCTCTCGAGCGGATCGTGGAATGGGCCCGAGGCTTCCTCTGGCACAACCACCCCGAGCTGGGCCGTTCCGGCCCCGTCTGCCCCTTCGCCCGCCCTTCGATGGAGCGGGAGACCTTCTTCCTGGCGATCACCCGGGGCGGCGACGTGGAGGAAGAGATCGCGCGCTCCATCCTCCTGGAGTATCGCGACTGGTTCTTCGAGCTCGAGCCGCGCCGCGGGCGCTGGGCCCAGTACAAGACGATCCTGGTCCTCTTCCCCGACGTCCGGCCCGCGGACGCTCCGCGGGTGATCGACCGGGTGCAGGAGGCGCTGAAGGAGGATTTCGTGCAGAAGGGCTTGATGCTCGGTCAGTTCCACCCCCGGTCCGACGAAGGCGGGCTGTGGAACCCCGACTTCCGCCCTCTGCGCGCCCCGGTGCCGCTGCTCGGCATCCGCCACATGGTGCCGACCGACTTTCCGTTCCTGCGCGACGACCGCGAGCTGCTCGCCGTCTACCTGGAACGGTTCGGACAAGAGTTGCCCCCCAAGCTGGAAATGGAGATCCGCGAGACCGCGGCCCAATTCGACCTTTCAATCGGGCCTCCGGAGCCCGAGACCGACTCAGGAGACCAATCATGAGAATCGCCACGTCACACCCCGCGTTCAGCCCGGACACCGGCCTGACCAAAGAGATCGCCCGGTACTGGGACGAGCTGACGGAGCACTACGAGTTCTTTCTCGGCCACCACATCCATCTCGGCTACGTCGAGCCCGGCAGCAACCCCTCGCTCGACGAGGCCACGGACCGGCTGGTCGAGGAGCTGATGGAGCTCGTGGAGCTGGAGCGGGGAGAGCGGATCCTCGACTGCGGCTGCGGGATGGGAGCCACCAGCCTGTTGCTGGCGCAACGGTTCGGCGCCCGGGTCACCGGCGTGACCCTCAGCCCCAAGCAGGTGGAGATCGCCCGCCGGAAGGCCGAGGAGCGCGGGGTCGACGGGGTCGAGTTCATGGTCGACGACGCCCACCGCCTGGAGCACCTGGAGGACGGCTCCTTCGACACCGTGTGGTCGGTCGAGAGCTGCGAGCAGTACCTGGACAAGCCGCTCTTCTTCCAGCAGGCCAACCGCGTGCTCCAGCCCGGGGGCAAGCTCCTCATGGCCACCTGGTGCTCCGGCGAAGAGGAGTTCGAGGACCGCGAGGCCCGCGAGTACGTGCGGTTCTGCAAGACCTTCGACTGCCCCTACATGCCGACCATCCCCGCGTACTGCGACATGTTGCGCGAGGCCGGCTTCGTGGAGGTCGAGGGTCGGGACTGGTCGGAGCCGATCAACGGAACGTGGACCCTCCCCCCGCGGGTTTCGTCGTTGCGCCAGGTTCTGACCGGGCTGTTGAAGAGCAACCTGCGATTCATGCGGTTCATGTTCGAGGTCCACCGACTCAAGAGGGGGTTTCAGAGCGGGATGGTCCGCTACGGAGTGTTCACTGCGAGGAAACCGGCCTGACGGCGAGCCCCCGGCACGACGTCAAGCGTGCAGATGCAAGACGGAAGGGAGATGTCATGACGAACCAGCGAATCCACGACCAGTTGATCCTGGGAGCCGGAATGGGCGGGCTGCAGCTCGGCTATTACCTCCAGACCCGGGGTCGCGACTATACGATCCTCGAGGCGAACGAGCGCCCGGCGAGCTTCTTCGAGCACTACCCACGCCATCGCACCCTCCTCTCGATCAACAAGGTCTACACCGGCTACGACGATCCGGAGGTGAACCTGCGGTGGGACTGGAACTCCTTCCTGAGCGACGAGTACAGTCCGCTGTTCAGCGAGTACACGGAGGAGTACCTGCCGAGCGCCGACGACCTCTGCAGGTACGTCCAGGACTTCGTCGAGACCCACGGTCTCGAGGTGCGCTACGGGACGCGGATCGAGCGGGTCTCCCGCACGTCCGACGGCGTCTTCGAGCTGCGCGACCAGAACGGAGAGGTCCACAAGGCCCGGCGGCTGGTGGTCGCCACCGGCCTCTTCCAGCCGCACGAGCCCGACATTCCGGGCATCCAGCACGCCGAGCAGTACGCGGAGGTCTCGGTCGACCCCCGGGACTTCGCCGGCCAGAGGGTGTTGATCCTCGGCAAGGGCAACTCGGGGTTCGAGACCGCCGACAACCTGCTGCCCACGGCGTCGCTGATCCACCTGGTGAGCCCGACCTCCATCCGGATGGCCTGGCAGACCCACTACGTGGGCAACCTGAGGGCGATCAACAACAGCCTGCTCGACTCCTACCAGCTCAAGTCCCAGAACGCGGTGCTCGACGCCACCGTGGAGAGAATCGAGCGCGACGGCGACGGGTTCGCGGTGACCGTGCTGTACAGCCACGCCCAGGGCGAGCGCGAGACGCTCTACTACGACCGCATCATCTGCTGCACCGGCTTCACCTTCGACACCTCGATCTTCGACGAATCCTGCCAGCCGGAGGTCGTGCACAGGACCCGGCTGCCGCGCCAGACGGACGCCTTCGAGTCGGTCAACGTGTCCGGTCTCTACTTCGCCGGCACCCTGACCCAGGAACGCGACTACCGGACGGCCACGTCGGCCTTCATCCACGGCTTCCGCTACAACGCCCAGGCCTTGCAGCGCATCCTCGACGCGCGCTACTACGACACGCCCTGGCCTCGCCGGGACGTGGCCGCCGATCCCGAGAAGCTGACCGAGGCGGTGCTCGAAGGGGTCAACCGCAGCTCCGCCCTGTGGCAGCTCTTCGGCGTCCTGGGCGACGTGCTGGAGGTCGGCGAGAACGGCGGGGCCGGCTACTTCGAGTCGATGCCGGTCGATCACGCCGTACAGAAGGTCTTCGCCGACTCGGATCACTACTACGTCATCACGCTCGAGTACGGCGAAGACCACCAGTTCAACGATCCCTTCGCGGTGGAGCGCGTCCCCCGCGATCGCGTCGAGCAGTCTCACCTGAGCCAGTTCCTCCATCCGATCGTGCGTCGCTACCGCGGCTCCGAGATGATCGCCGAGCACCACGTGATCGAGGATCTGGCCGCCGAGTGGAAGGAGCCGGAGCACGTCGAGCCGCTGCTGCGCTTCTTCGAGACGCAGCTCGACGAGGTCCCGGACCTGGCCGATGTCTGATCGTCCGACGCAACGGCAGCGGGGCCGCGAGGAACGAACCGTGCGCAACGAGGAGACCACATGACCGAACGGATTCTGATCGTGGGTGGGGGAGTGGGTGGCCTGGCGACCGCCATCGCCCTGGAGAAGGTCGGCATCCGGGCCGAGGTGCTCGAGAAGGCCCCGGAGCTGCGGGAGATCGGCGCCGGGTTGATGATCAACAGCAACGGCGTCATCGCCCTGCGTCACCTGGGCCTCGACGAGGAGGTCACCGCCGGCGGGGCGGTGGTGCGCGAGGGGTTCTTCCGCTGGCGCAGCGGGAAGGTCCTGTTCGACTTCCCGGTGCGCCAGCTCGAAGAGGAGATCGGGGCGCCGATCCTCGGCCTCCACCGCGCCAAGATGCTCGAGGTCCTGAAGGGCCATTGCGATCCGGACCGCATCCTCACCGGCAGCAAGGTGGTGGGCCTGCGCCAGGACGAGCACTCGGTCGAGCTCGAGCTGGAGGACGGGCGGACCGAGCGGGGAGCGATCGCCATCGGGGCCGACGGGATCTGGTCGAGCGTGCGCCGGCAACTGATCGGGGACGGCGCGCCCCGCTACGCCGGGTACACGAGCTGGCGCGGAGTGACCACGGCGACCGGCCTGGTGAAGGACGGCGTCGGCGGCGAAACCTGGGGCCCGGGCAGCCGGTTCGGGTTCATGCACATCGGCGAGGGACAGATCTGCTGGTTCGGTATGGCCACCCTGCCCGGCGGCGGGCGGGACGAGGCCGACGTCCACCGGTCGATCCTCCCTCACTTCCGCGGCTGGCCGTCGCCGGTCGAGGACCTGATCCGCCGCACCCCCGCCGAGGAGATCGTCCGCACCGACATCCAGGACCGGGAGCCGCTGGACGGCTGGGGACGGGGCCGGGTCACGCTGCTCGGCGACGCCGCCCACCCGATGACTCCGAACATGGGCCAGGGGGCCAGCCAGGCGATCGAGGACGCGGTGGTCCTCGCCGAATGCCTGCAGCACTGCGACGACCTGGTGGCGGGCCTGCGCGACTACGAGCGCCGTCGCCTCGAGCGGGCCAACTGGTTCGTCAAGCAGAGCCGACTGTTCGGCGACTTCGCCCAGGTGAAGAACCCGATCCTCTGCCAGCTCCGGAACCTGATGATGCTCCTGTCGCCCCAGTCGGGCTTCGTCAAGAACCTCCGGATCGCTCTCAACTTCACCATCCCGC
>JASFUJ010000205.1:0-6267 GCA_050050355.1 Acidobacteriota bacterium | reverse complement strand
CGGAAGCCGACCGGGGGCTCGTCCCCCCGCGGCCGACCCGGCGGGCGGGGGCGAGCCAGGCCCGTACACGGGACAGAATGCAGACCCAGGATCTACGATGACCGTCCAGCCCATCGAGCTCGCCCCCGGAGTCCTCGTCGGCGGCACGCCGTCCGCGGAGGATGCCGGCGACGCCCCCCTGCCGGTGATCGCCGGCCCCTGCGCCCTGGAGAGCGACGAGGTGGCCCTCACGATCGCCCGCTGGCTCGCCGCGCTGGCCGGGCGGCTGCCGATCGCGCCGATCTTCAAGTCCTCGTTCGACAAGGCCAACCGGAGCTCCATCGGCAGCTACCGCGGCCCCGGCCTGGAGGCCGGCCTCGCCCGCCTCGCCCGGGTGCGCGAGGAGACCGGCCTGCCGCTCCTGACCGACGTCCACGAGCCGGGCCAGTGCGCCGCCGTGGCGGAGGTCTGCGACGTGCTCCAGATCCCGGCGTTCCTCTGCCGCCAGACCGACCTGGTGGTGGCCGCGGCCCGGACCGGCCGGGCGCTCAACGTGAAGAAGGGCCAGTTCATGGCCCCGGACGACATGCGCCGGGTGGCCGGGAAGGCCCGGAGCGCCGGCAACGAACGGATCACCGTCACCGAGCGGGGCTACTCCTTCGGCTACCATGACCTGGTGGTCGACATGCGCGGCTTCGCGATGCTCCACGACCACGGGTTGCCGGTGATCTACGACGCCACCCACTCCCTCCAGACCCCGGGGAGCGGCGAGCAGACCGGCGGCTTGCGGCGGTTCACCGAGCCCCTGGCCCGGGCCGCGGTCGCCGCCGGGGCGGACGGGATCTTCCTGGAGGTCCACCCCGATCCGGACGGCGCGCTGTCGGACTCCGCCACCCAGCTCCCGCCGGAGCGGGCCGAGCGGCTGCTGGAGAGCCTGGTCGGGATCCGGCGGGCGCTGCCCCGGGGCCGCGCCGAGTAGGGTGGCGCCCTGACGGGCGCGGTCGGCCGGCTGAAACCGGCCGCTTCGGTCCGGACGGCAACGACCCACCGGAAGGCGATCAGCGCGCTGGGAGGAGGCGCCATCAACCTCCCGGACCGGTATACTTCCCGCCGGACGCAGCACCGCCGCCCGAACCCATCCCGCAACCACCGACGAACCCCGTGCCCGCGAAACCGTCCCCGCAGACCCCCCGCTCGCCCATCGAGGTGGCCCGCGAGGTCCTGGCCACCGAGGCCCGGGCCATCGAGGGGCTCGCGCCGCAGCTCGACGAGCGCTTCGAGCGGGCCGTGGAGCTGATCCTCGGGTGCACCGGCCGGGTGGTCTGCACCGGCATGGGCAAGAGCGGCGTGGTCATGAAGAAGGTGGCGGCGACCTTCTCCTCCACCGGCACCCCGTCCCTCTTCCTCCATCCGGCCGAGGCCGTGCACGGGGACCTGGGCATGGTGGTGCCCGGCGACCTGGTGCTGGCGGCCTCCTTCTCCGGCACCACCGAGGAGCTCCTCCGCCTGGTCTCCACCCTCAAGCGCCTGGGCGTGCCGCTGATCGTCATGACCGGCAACGCCGGCAGCTCCCTGGCCCGCCACGCGGACGTCCACCTGTCCGTGGCCATCGACAAGGAGGCCTGCCCCCTCAACCTGGCGCCCACGGCCTCCACCACCGCCACCCTGGCCCTGGGGGACGCCCTGGCCATGGCCCTGCTCGAGGCCCGCGGGTTCACGCCGGACGACTTCGCCCGGCTCCACCCGGCCGGCCGGCTGGGCAAGCGGCTGCTGCCGGTGCGGGAGCTGATGCACGCGGGCGAGGCGGCGGCGGCGGTGCCCGCGGACGCCCCGATGCGCGAGGCGATCTACGAGATGTCGAAGAAGGGCCTCGGCATCACCGCGGTGGTCGACGCGGAGAACCGGCTGCTCGGCTGCATCTCGGACGGGGACCTGCGGCGCCTGCTGGAGCGGGACCCGGACCTGCTCGGCCACACCGCCGGCCAGTGCATGAGCGAGAGCCCCCAGACCATCCCGGCCGACGAGCTCGCCCCGGCCGCCCTCAAATCGATGGAGGACCGGCGCATCACCTCGCTCTTCGTCTGCGACGACAGCGGCCACCTGGAGGGGATCGTCCACCTCCACGACCTCTGGGGCCTGGAGCTGTTTTGACCGCGCGGTCCTCTGCGGGAGCGGGCGGCGGCCTGGGGGCCGGGGACCTGCGGCTCCGAGCCTCGGCCCTGGAGTGGCTGATCTCGGACGTGGACGGGGTGCTCACCGACGGCCGGCTGTTCTACGGCCCGGAGGGCGAGGCGTGGAAGGCGTTCCACGTGCGCGACGGGCTGGCCTTCAAGCTCGCCCAGCGGGCCGGCCTGAAGGTGGGAGTGATCTCCGCCCGGGGCGGCCCCGCCCTGCGGCGCCGGGTCCACGAGCTGGGCCTGGACCTGGTGATCACCAACCGGGAGGACAAGCGCTCCGCCTTCCGGGAGCTCCTGGACGAACACGGGGTGTCGGCCGAGCGCGTCGCCTACGTGGGCGACGACCTGGTCGATCTGCCCGTCCTGCAGCGCTGTGGCCTCTCGTTCGCGCCGGCGGACGCCGCGCCCGAGGTCCGGGACCGGGTGGACCACATGCTGACGACCCCCGGCGGGTACGGCGCGGTCCGCGAGATGGTCGAGTGGATCCTCCGGGCCCGGGGCGACTGGGACGAGCTGGTGGACGCGTACCTGGGATGAGCGCCCCCCTCCCCCCCGACAGCAACCCCCGCCGGGGGCCGCTCGACCGTCTCCGGCGCCGCCTGCGAGCGCCGCTCATGGCGGGCGTCGTCCGGCTGCTGGCGGCGCTCTTCGCCCTCCTCCCCTGGGGCGTCGCCCAGCGCGCGGGCCGCGCCGTGGGCCGCCTCGGCTGGCGGGTGGCGCGCCGGGAGCGGCGCCGCGCACTGGAGCACCTGGCCCTCGCCTTCCCGGAGCGCGCCGAGGACGAGCGTCGGCGCATCGCCCGCGCGTCGTTCCTGCACCTGGGCACGGTCCTGGGTGAGATGCTCTGGCTGTTCACCCGCGACTGCGACGCCCTGGAGCGCCACCTCCGGGTGGAGGGCCTGGAGCGGGTCCAGGAGCTCCACCGGGAGGGCCGGCCGCTGCTCCTCTTCACCGGCCACTGCGGCAACTGGGAGATGCTCGCCTCCCTGGTCAACTGCCGGGGCGTTCCCACGGCCGTGGTCGCCCGGGCCCTGGACGAGGCGCCGCTGCAACGGCTGCTCCTCGCCGCCCGCAACCGGTTCGGCACCCGGGTGATCGACCGGGGCGGCTCCGGCGCCGCCCGGGAGCTCCTGCGGGCCATGCGCACGGGGGTCCTGGGCATGCTGATCGACCAGGACACCCGGGTCGAGGGCGTGTGGGTCCCGTTCTTCGGCCGTCCCGCCTACACCCCCCTGGGCGCCGCGAGGCTGGCGCTCCGTCGCGGCGTGGTGACCATCCCGGCGTTCATCGAACGGCTGCCGGACGGCTCCCACCACGCCCGCTTCCTCGAGCCGCTGGAGCTGCCGGACGACGAGGTGGCGGCCACCGAGCGGATGACCCGGTGCATCGAGGACCACATCCGGCGCCGGCCGGAGCAGTGGGTCTGGATGCACCGGCGCTGGCGCCGGCGACCGGCGGCGGGCACCGACCCCGCCGCGGGCAGCGATCTTGGTGAGACCGGGCGGTAGACTCCCCTTCCCATGGCCGCAACGCGCAAAGCTCTCCCCACTCTTCTGATCTCGCTCGGGATCGGACTTGTGCTCGCGCTCGCCTGCGCCCCCGCTCCCCGTGGCGAGGCGCCCGGCGCCTGGCGGCGGCTCGATCTGACCACCACCGCCCCGGCCGCGGTCGAGCAGAACGTCTTCGGAGCGGAGCCGGCCTGGGAGGCGGGCATCGGCTACCTGGGCTCCGAGGAGGTCCGGGACATGCGGCGGGTGCCGGAGTCGCAGCTCGAAGCGTTTCCGTTCCGGCGGGCGCCCCAGATCCGGGTGCTCACCCAGCCGGCGGGCACCCGTCTGGCGTGGCCGGTGGAGCTGGGCGCGAGCCCGTACGTGTCGTTCATCCCGATCGGCTGGCGCGGGCTCCCCTGCCCCTGCCTCTACCGGCTGGGGCTGCGCGACGCCCGCGGCGGCCTCCACGAGCTGTACCGGGCGGAGGTGGACCAGGTGGAACCGCTGGCCCCGGGGGCGGTGGAGATCGACCTGACCGATTTCTCCGAGAGCCGGGTGGAGCTCCTGTTCCAGGTGGACGTGCGCCTGGGAGCGCCGCAGCCATCCCAGCCCGGCGGTCCCGGCACCGATGCCGGCGCGGACGCCGTGCCGGCGGCCGACTGGGGCAGTCCGGCGGTCTACGACCGGGCGCTCGGAGATCCGGCCGCGGACGGAGCCGGACGGTGGCGCGCCGGCGACGACCGGCCCAACGTGCTCCTCCTGGGCCTCGACACCCTGCGCGCCGACCACGTGGGACCCTGGCGGCCGCGGCCCTCCTTCACCCCGAGCCTCACCCCCGCCATCGACCGGCTCGCCGAAGAGAGCGACGTCTGGCTCCGGGCCTACAGCACCTTCAACAGCACGAACCCCAGCTTCGCCTCGATCTTCACCGGCCTCTACGGCAAGAACCACGGGGTCTACGACCTCCAGACCCCGCTGCCGGAGGAGCACCGGACCCTGGCCGAGCTGTTCTCGGAAGCCGGGTACGAGACCCTGGCGACGATCTCCGCGAGCCACCTGGGGGACCACAACTCCGGCCTGGGCCAGGGCTTCGACCAGGTGCTCCTCACCGAGCACACCTTCGCCGCCGAGCTGCCGGCCGACCACTTCATGGGCTGGATCGCGGAGCGGGACCCCGGCGCACCGTTCTTCGCCTGGCTCCACCTGTTCGACCCCCACACGCCGCACACTCCGCCGGAGCCCTACTCCACCGGCCTGCGGCCGTGGCGGGCGAGCGGCCTGGCGCCGGTGGCGGGTTGGATCCCGTTCCGGCGGCCGGAGGACCGGACCTTCACCCAGCCGGTGCTGGGGGGGCAGACCGACCTCTACGCCGGCGAGGTGGCCTACCTGGACCGCCAGGTGGATCGGCTGGTCGGGTACCTGGAGAGCCGCGGCCTGCTCGAGCGGACCGTCCTGGTGCTGGTGGCCGACCACGGCGAGAACCTGGGCGAGCACGGCATCGACTTCCGGCACCTGGGCCTGTGGGAGACCACGACCCACGTGCCGCTGCTGATCCGCTGGCCGGAGGACGCCGACCGCCCGGGGGCCGGGCGGAGATTCGACGGGCTGGTCCAGACGATCGACCTCTTCCCGACCCTGCTGTGGGCGGCCGGCATCGAGGTGCCGCCGAGCGACGGCGTCGACCTGCATCGGCTGACGGCCGAGGGACGCACGGGCCGGCGCGCCGTGTTCGCCGAGCACGCCGGTCCCGGCGGCCCCGCCGGTGCGATGGTACGCACCCCCACGCACCGCTACATGCGCGTGGCCGGAGTGGCCGGAGTGCCCGACGGGGCGAGCCTTTACGACCTGGAGGCCGACCCGGACGAGGAGCGCGACCTGACCGGTGCGGGCCTGCCCGTGGAGCGGGACCTCCAGGGGCTGCTGGACCGGTGGCTGCAGGACAGGAGGGAGCGGGTGGAGGCGGAGCGGCGGAACCTGACCGAGGAGGAGCGCAAGAAGCTGGAGGCGCTCGGGTACCTTTGAGGGATAATTAGGAATTAGGAATTAGGAATTAGGAATTGATCTCGTTGCAGCGGGGTGGATATCGGCGACGGTCAGAGTGTGCTGTGGCTCCGATTCCTTCGCCGAAAACCGCATGCTACGTCGAACGCCTTTCCGAATCGAGTCACTGGTGGTTCCGCGTGCGCGACGTACCCGAGATGGCTCCGGGGCGGAGAGCTCGCTGCCCCGGGCCAATTCCTAATTCCTAATTCCTAATTCCTAATTATCTCCTCCTGGCTCCTAATTATCTTTTCCTGCTCCCTGATCATTGCTCTTCTTTTTCCTGGTCACCAGCCAGGCTGCCGCGACGCCCAGCAGGTAGAGGCCGATCGTCGGCACCGCGAAGATGCACAGGTTCACCACGTCGGGGGTGGGGGTCACCAGCGCGGCGACGACGAAGATGCCCAACACGGCCCAGCGGAAGTGGCGCATCAGGAAGCCGGGGGTGACGAAGCCGGCGAGGGCCGCCAGGAAGATGAACACCGGCAGCTCGAACATCAGCCCGAGGCCCAGCATCACGGTCATCAGGAAGCTGAAGTACTTCCCGACCGTGATCACCGCGTCGAAGGGCTGGCCGACGC
>JASFUJ010000204.1:0-6268 GCA_050050355.1 Acidobacteriota bacterium | reverse complement strand
GGGCCGTTCGCGACTCATCTCTCGTCGATGAACGCCCGCACGTCCCGGCTCAGCGCCTCGAGCGACGGGTCGTGGAGGTACATCATGTGGCCGCCGAAGTAGTTGCGCAGCGTGATCCGGTCCTCGGGGATGCCGCTGTGGCCGAAGGTGTGCTCGGTGCCGAAGAAGGCGGTCACCAGGTCGTGGTACCCGCTCGCCACGAAGACCCGGAACTCGTCGTTGGCCGCCACCGCGGCCGCCAGGTAGGGCACGACGTTGAGCGCGCCGCCGGTCCACTGCTCGTTGCCGGGCCGCTTCCAGGACTGGGGGATCCGCAGGTCG
Source organism: Acidobacteriota bacterium (assembly GCA_050050355.1). Classification (GTDB taxonomy): domain Bacteria; phylum Acidobacteriota; class Thermoanaerobaculia; order Multivoradales; family DATKCC01; genus JASFUJ01. The sequence goes on along the minus strand of JASFUJ010000204.1, from coordinate 5,947 downwards.
AACAGCTCGTAGCGGCGCCCGAAGTCCGCCTCGAGGTCCTCGGCCAGGTAGTCGTTGATCACCGTGCCGAAGGGGCCGGCGATCGACAGGACGAAGGGATCCCATTCGACGCTCTCCCCCGCCTCGGTCGGATCGCGGCCCACGGCGCGCCCGTCGTGGAGCCCGATCACCGTGCCGTCGTCCCGCAGGAGCTCCTTGGCGAACCGGTCGATGGTCACCCGCAGGTGGCTCCTGAGCAGGTACTCCTCCGAGAGCCCCGTGAGCCGGTGGAGCCGCCCGGCGATCCGGCGCGCCCGCTCCTCGGGGAGGGCGTCGCCCTCGAACAGCGCCAGCAGGTAGTCGGTCGAGGCGAACCGCCGCGCCTCGGCGAGGAGCGCCTCGAGGTCGCCCTCCTGGCCGGGCTCGCCGGGGAGCTTCCCGTGGTAGTGGGCGATGGCCGTGAAGGTGGGCAGGGTGGCCACGTAGACCAGATCGTGTCCGGGCGCGTCGGGAACGAACGTCCCGACGTCCAGCGCGGACGAGAGCAGGACCACTCCGTTGAGCGCCGTGCTGTCCAGGAGGTCGAGCTGCAGCTCGCGGACCAGCAGGCTCGACCGGATGGTGCCGTAGCTCTCGCCCACCAGGTACTTGGGCGAGCCCCACCGCCGGGTTTCGGTCAGGTAGGTCCGGATGAACCGGGCCATGGACGCGGCGTCCTCGTCCACGCCCCAGTAGTCGGAGTCCTCGCCCTCGCCGAGGGCCCGGCTGTAGCCGGTGCCGATCGGGTCGACGAAGACCATGTCGGTCGCCGGCAGGAGGGTGTGGGGGTTGGGCGCCAGCTCGTAGGGCGGCGCGCCCGGGTTGGCCATGTCCTCGAGCACCAGCCGCCGGGGGCCGAAGGCGCCGAGGTGCAGCCAGATCGCGGTCGAGCCCGGTCCGCCGTTGAAGAAGAAGGCGATCGGCCGCCGGTCGGGGTCCTCGACCCCGTCCAGCAGGTACGCGATCGAGAACACGCTCGCCTCCGGCGCGCCGTCCTCCGTGCGGAGGAAGGTCTCGCCCGCCACCGCCCGGTAGGCCAGGCTCTCGCCGCCGATCTCGATCGCGTGCCGGGTGACGAACCGCTTCGGCTCGGCGCCGTCCGCGCCGGCCTTCCCGGCTGCCTCGGCCTCCGCGGCGCCCATCGGCTGGGCGAAGACCGGCGCCCCTCCGAGCGGGCCGCCCACACCGATCGGGGTCAGGAGAGCCGCCAGGCACGTCACCGCCAGTCTCGTCGTCGCTCGCATCAGGATGCTCCTTCCGTGGTGGAATCGTCCCCGCCAGGGGGAGGCCGAAAGGCCCCACGGCAGGTACGCCGGACCGCAGGAAGGGTTGCAGGGGGCCGGGGGGTTTGGAGGGGAGATCCAGCGGATCGTCAAGGTGGATCGGAGCGGCCTTCTCGATGGATCGGGAACACTCGACTCAATCGTCACGAACTCGCCTCTTGTAGAGGTCGAACCGGTCGAATCGCACCCGGAAAAACAAAGAGTAGAGCACCGGCACCACGCCCAGGGTGAGGGCGGTGGCGAACACCAGACCGAACATGATGGCCACCGCCATGGGCTCCCACATGGGGCCGCCGCCCAGGTAGAGGGGGACGAGGCCGCCGAGGGTGGTGAAGGTGGTGAGCAGGATCGGCCGCAGTCGTCGCTGGGCGGACTCCACCACGGCGCGCTGGGGCGACAGGCCGTTGTCCTCGATCTCGATGCGGATGCGGTCGAGCAGCACGATGGCGTTGTTGATCACGATCCCGGCCAGGGAGATGATCCCCAGGAGCGTCATGAAGCCGAAGTAGGAGCGCAGCGCCAGCAGCCCCACCACCACGCCGATCAGCCCCAGGGGGATGGTGATCAGGATGATGAGCGGCCGGCGGATCGAGTTGAACTGGCCCACCAGCAGGAGCACGATGATCAGCCCCGCCACCGGCAGCTTGGCCACGATGGAGGCGTTGGCCTTGGCCGAGGATTCGCTCTCGCCGCCCAGCTCCCAGGAGGTGCCCGGCGGCCAGCCGCGGCTCTCCCTCTCCAGCCACGGCACCATCTCGCCGTTGACCTGGGCGGCGGTCACGCCGGGCTCCAGGTCGGACTCCACGGTCACCGTCCGGAGCCGGCCCCGGCGCCGGATGATGGACGGCTGCCAGTCGACCTCCAGCCTGGCGACCTGGCGCAGCGGCACCGAGCGGCCGGTGAGCTGGCTGTACACGTTGAGCGATTCGATCTTGCCCAGGTCGAGCCGGTCCCCCTCCACCGAACGCAGGGTCACGGGGATCACCTTGTCCGCTTCCCGGTACTCGGTCGTCTCGAACCCGGAGAGCAGGGTCTGGAGGGAGATGGCCACGTCCTGGTTCGTGACCCCGGCGCGCCGGGCCTGCGCCTGGTTGATGGTCACCACGAGCTTCTTCGATCGCGCTCCCCAATCGTCGCTGATGCTCCGGGTGCCCGCGATGCGTCGCAGCCGCTCCTTGACGGTGTCGACCAGGGCGAAGACCCGGTCCGCGTCGCGGCCGCTCACCCGGACCTCGATCGGGCTCTTGGACGGCGGTCCCACGGGGAGGGGCTGCACGGTCGCCTTGAGCCCCGGGAAACGGTCGCCGAAGAGGTCGTTCAGCCGGGCCACGGCCGCGTCCACCCGCTCGCGGGACGAGCAGTCGACCAGGAGGATGGCGTAGTTGGTGGCCGCCGGCTCCGGGTTGTAGGAGAGGATGAACCGCGGAGCCCCCTGGCCCAGGAAGGACGTCCAGCCGACCACGCCGCCGGCATCCGGGTCCTCCGTGTCCTCCTGCCGGGCGGGTGCCGCCAGCTCCTCGGCCAGGAACGCCTCGACCTGCGTTACGACCTCGGACGTGGCCGCCAGCGGGGTGCCGACGGGCAGGCGGAGCTCGACGGTCAGCGTGGGCCGGTCGTTGGGTGGGAAGAAGATCACCGGCACGAAGCGGAACAGGCCCATGGCGCAGACGAACACCGCCGCCACTCCGGCGACGGTGAGCCAGCGGTGACGCAGCAGGACGAGCAGGGCTCCCCGGTAGCCGCGGTAGAAGGGCGTGTCGAACGCGCTCTGATTGCTCGCGTCGCCGGGCTCGACCCGCAGGAACTTGACGCACAGCAGCGGGACCAGGGTCAGCGCCAGCACCCAGGAGCAGAGCAGGGTGATGGTCACCACCTTGAACAGCGGCGCCGTGTACTCGCCGGTGGTCGACTCGGCCAGATAGATGGGCAGGAACGCCGCCGCGGTGGTCAGCGACGAGGTCAGCAGTGGCACCCTCAGCTCGGCCGCCGAGTCGATCGCCGCCTGCTTCGCCGGCTTGCCCTCCTGCATCTGCACCAGGATGGACTCGGACATGACGATGGCGTTGTCCACCAGCATGCCCAGGGCGATGATCAGCGAGGCCAGGGACATCTGGTCCAGGCCGATGTCGAGGAAGGACATCACCACGAAGCTGGCGACGATGGCGGCGGGGATCAGGCTGGCCACCACCAGGCCCGTCCGCAGGCCGAGACTGAGCAGCATCACCGCCACGACGATGAGCACGGCCTGCACCAGGCTGCCCACGAAGCCGTCCACCTTGGTCTGCACCGCGTCCGCCTGGAACTGGGCGGTGCCCAGCTCCAGGCCCAGCGGCATGTCGACCTGCAGACGGTCCAGGGTCCGGCGCACCTCCTCGCCGAGGGTCACGATGTTGCCCCCCTCGCGCAGCGACACCGCGAGCGCCAGCCCGGGGAGGCCCCGGACCCGGACGGCGGTGCGCGCCGGGTCCACATACCCGCGCTCGACCCGCGCCACGTCGCCCAGGTAGATCAGCTCGTCGCTCCCGGGCACGGTCAGCAGGGTCCGGCGCAGCTCGTCCACCGACTCGAAGTTGCCCGAGGGCTCGAGCACGATGGTCTCGTGGGCGGTCCGCACCTCGCCTCCCGGCAGGGTGATGTTGCGGGCTTCGAGGGTGTTCTTGAGCTGCAGCGGGGACAGCCCCAGCCTCGCCAGGGTGGCGTTGTTGTACTCGACGAAGACCCGCTCCTCCTGGGCGCCGTAGATCTCGACCTTGGCCACCTCGCCGATGAGCAGCAGCTCGTCGCGCACGTCGTCCGCCGCGGCCTCCAGCTCGGCGGCGCTGAAGCCGTCCCCGGTCAGCGTCACGATGGTGCCGAAGACGTCCCCGAACTCGTCGTTGACGAAGGGGCCCACGGTGCCCTCCGGCAGGTCGCCCCGCACCCGGTCCACCTTGCGCCGCAGGTCGTCCCAGATGGGGCGGACGTGGTCGTAGGACTCCTTCACGTTGACGTAGACGATCGAGATGCCGGTCTTCGACTGGCTGTGGACGTAGTCCAGCTCGGGAATCTCCTGGATCGCCTTCTCCAGCTTGTCGGTGACCAGCAGCTCGACCCGCTCGGGACTGGCGCCGGGGAAGTGGGTGAGCACCAGGGCCGTGCGCACGATGAAGCCCGGATCCTCGGCCTGGGGCATGGTCAGGAACGCCTGGATGCCCGCCAGGGTCACCACCAGCAGCGCCACCAGGGTGACCCGGTTCCGCTCGATGGCCGCGCGGGTGAGGCTCATGGGCCGCCGGTCTCCGGTCCGGCCGATCGGCGTTCGGCGGGCAGGCGCACCTCGGTGCCGTCCTCGAGCCGGCGGGCGCCGGCGGTGATCAACAGCTCGCCGTCGTCGAGGCCGGAAAGCACCTCCAGGCCGTCACCGCGGAGTTCGCCCACGGTGACCTCCCGACGTCGCGCCACGCCCCGTCCCTCGTCCGTCTCGTCCACCACGAAGGCGAAGCGACCCGTGCGGTCCTCCAGCACGGCCACCGGCGGCACGACGATGCGCTCCCCTCCGCCGCCGGTGTGGATCGACGCCTCGGCGGCCATCCCCGGCCGGACGTCGGCGACCTGCTCCTCCAGCCGGACGCGCACGGGGAAGGTCGGCGCGGAGCCCAGGCTGGCCACCCCCACCTCGGTGACGGTGGCGGCGAAGCCGCGGCCGGGCAGGGAATCGAAGGTGACGGTCGCCGCGTCGCCGCGGCGGATTCCGGAGATCAACGCCTCCGGAACAGCCACCTCCACCATCACGCCGCCGGTGGTCAGCAGCACCACGGGTTGCCCCGACCGGACGTTCTCGTTCACGTCCACCCGCACCGCGGCGATGGCGCCGTCATCGGGGGAGCGCAGCACGGTGTAGCCGACCCGCTGGCGGTACAGCTCGATCCGCTTGTCCGCCGCCGCCACCTGGGCGGCCGCGGATTCGGCCGAAGCCCGCGCCGCGTCCAGGTCCGCGCGCGACGCATTGTTGTTCTCGTACAGGCGGCGCACCCGATCGTAGGTCGCCTCCGCGTTGCGCTCCCCGGCCTCGGCCTGGGCCAGCGCCGCCTCCGCCTCCTCCACCTGGAGCTCGTAGTCCACCGGGTCGAGCCGGGCGATGACCTGACCGCTCCGGACCCGGTCGCCCACCTCGACCGGGAGCGCCACCAGGGTTCCGCCGACCCGGAACGACAGGCCCGACTCGACCCCTGCGCGAGCGACGCCGGAGAAGGTCCGGAGGCGTTGCGCGGCCTTCCTCTGCACCCGCTCGACCCGGACGGGCCGCACCTCCGGCTCGGCGGTGGGAGGCTCGCCGGCGCAGCCCGCCAGCGAGATCGACGCCAGCAGCAGCGGCGCGATCAGGCGGGGCCGAGCGCCGGAGGCCCGGGGCCGGCAGGGGGTCCTACGGCGATCGCTGGCCTGTCGAAGCATCAGGAACCTCCTCCGCGCGGCATCTCGACCGGGATGCCGCGGTGTTGCAGCCAATCGTGCAGGCGGTCGACCCAGGCGTCGCGCTCGGCGGCGGTGAGGAAGAAGTCGAAGCGGCTCGCGGCCCGCTCCGCGCGCATCAGGTCGACGAGAAAGTCGTACGCCGCGTTGGCGGCCAGCTCGTCGGCGTTGAACGACGCGCTCTGGGCGTCCAGCAC
>JASFUJ010000203.1:0-6283 GCA_050050355.1 Acidobacteriota bacterium | reverse complement strand
CCTCGGACTCCTCCCCGGGTTCCCCGTCCAGCAGCAGACCGCTCCGGTAGTCGATGGTGCGGAAGCGCACCCCGGCCGGCGGCTGGAACTCGACGCCGGGCTCGATCCACCCCTCCTCCAGGCCGGCCTCGGCGATCCGCTTCCAGATCGGCAGCGCCGCCGACGCCCCGTCCATGCCCCGCCCCAGGGAGCGCTTCACGTCGTAGCCGACCCAGGTGAGGAGGGTGTAGCGCGGCGTGAAGCCGATGAACCAGGCGTCGGAGTACTCGTCCGTGGTGCCGGTCTTGCCGGCGGTGGCCACCTCCAGATCCCGCAGCCGGCGCCCGGTGCCCCGCCGGGTGACCCCCTCCAGCATCGAGGTCATGACATAGGCCACCTGGGGGCTGGTGGCGGCGCGGGTCTTCGGGAAGTGCTCCTCGAGCGTCCTGCCGTCCGGGGTCTGCACGGTCTCGATCAGGTACGGCTCCACCCAGGTTCCCTGGTTGGCGATGGCGGCGTAGGCGGCGGCGAGCTCGATGGGGCGGAGCTCGGCGCTGCCGAGGGCCAGGCTGGGGTAGGGGAAGAGCTGGGACTCGATGCCGCAGCGGCGGGCGAAGTCGATCACCCGCTCGGCGCCCACCATGTCCAGCATCTTGACCGCGGGGACGTTGATCGACGCCTCCAGCGCCCGGCGCACGGTGAGGATCCCGTAGTGCCGCCGGCCGTGGTTCTTGGGCAGGTAGTCCTCGGGGGCACCCCGCGCGGGGAACAGGGTGGGACCGTCGAAGATGGTGTCCGCGGGCGTGTAGCCGTTCTCCAGGGCGGTGCCGTAGACGAACACCTTGAACGCGGAGCCCACCTGGCGCTGCGCCTGGACGGCGCGGTTGAACTTGCTGCGCTCGAAGTCCCAGCCGCCGACCATCGCGCGCACCGCCCCCGACGCCGACTCGAGCACCAGGACGGCGCCCTCGACCTCCGGCTCCTGTTCCAGGTGGAGGACCGGCGGGCCGTCCGGAGCTTCGTCGGAGCCCTCGTCCACGGCCGGCGCCTCCAGCCGGAACCAGGCCACGTCCCCGCGGCGGAGCAGGGCGTTCGGCCGCCGGCGGCCGGTCCACTCCATGCCGTCCGCGGTCAGGGTGTAGGTGGCGTCGTGGATCTTCACGTCCGCGCTCCGGGCGCCGGCGCGCAGGACGATCCCCTGATACCACCGGCCGGGCTCGGGCTCGCCGTCGTGCCACGACGGCAGGGTCCGCTCCTCCAGGTCCTCTCCGTCCAGGCGCAGCACCTCGCCGCGGAAGCCCTTGTCGTGGTCGAGGGTGAGCAGACCCTCCCGCAGGGCCTCGTCGGCCGCGGCCTGGATCCGGGGGTCGAGGGTGGTCCGCACCCTCAGCCCGCCCTCGAACAGCCGGGTGGCGCCGTAGGCCGACTCCAGGTGCTTGCGGATCTCCTCCGCGAAGTAGGGGGCGAGCTGATCCCGCGGCCCCTGACGCACCACCAGCAGCGGCTCGTCCTTCGCTTCCAGGTACCGCTCGCGGGAGATGTAGCCCTCGTCCGCCATCCGGCGCAGGGTGTAGTTGCGCCGCTTGAGGACCAGGTCGGGGCGCCGGTAGGGGCTGTAGTCGCTGGGCCGCTGGAGGATCCCGGCGAGCGTCGCCGCCTCCACCAGCTCCAGCTCGGACGCCGGCTTGTTGAAGTAGAACCGGGAGGCCGCCTCCACGCCGTAGCGGCCGTGCCCGAAGTTCATCAGGTTGCAGTACAGGGTGAGGATCTGCTGCTTGGTGAGCTTCTTCTCCAGCTCCACGGCCAGGAAGGTCTCCTCGATCTTCCTGCGCCAGCGCTTCTCCCGGGACAGGTAGAGGGCCCGGGCGAGCTGCATGGTGAGCGTCGAGGCGCCCTCCTCCTTGCGGCCGGTGCGGAGGTTGGCCACCACCGCGCGGAGCACGCCGGCCAGGTCGATGCCTCCGTGCTGGAAGAAGTTGCCGTCCTCCGCCGCCACCACCGCCTGCTGGACCACCTCGGGCACCTGGCCCTCCTGGAGCATCACCCGCCGCTCCCGGGCATAGGTGGCGAAGACCTCGCCGGAGGCGTCCTCGATCTGGGTGATCAGGGTCGGCGTGTAGTCCTTGATGGTCTCGACGCGGGGCATGTTGATCGCCGCCGCGACGCCCACGCCGCCCACCACGCCGAGGGTCAGGGCGCCCGCCACCGGCACCGCCCAGAGGAGGATCCGGCGCCGCCGGGCTGGGTCCTTCAGGGCGCCCAGGCCGGCGCCGAGCCGGGATCGGAGCGAGCGGAAGCCGGCGCCGAAGCGGTCGGCCAGCCGGCGGAGGCGGGATGCGGGCCGCTCGGAAGAGGGTTCGCCTGGTGGGCGCGGAGGGCGGGGCGGGCTGGGATCGTCCATCGGGTCGTACTCCATGGCGGAAGGCATTGTAGCCGGAGACCGGACGCCCCTGCCTGGTCGACCTGGTGGACCTGGTCGACCTGGTGGACCTGGTGGACCGGTTGCCCGGTTGCGGCTCCCGGTGATACAACGGACGCGGGTTCCGCCCCCATTCCGGTCGCATCCGGCCGGCGCGGAGGCCGGCCGCTTCGAGCCGGACGGTGGCCGTCGAACCCTCGAGTTGAAGCGGCCGGCCTCCGCGCCGGCCGAACGGGCCGCAGGCCCCACCTCACCGACTTCAGCCGGCCGAGCGCGAGCGGACCGAGCCACCCCGACCCGAGCCCGACCCAGACCCGACTCCGACCCCACGATCGAGCGCCATGAACGAACCGACCCAGCCGCCCGGACCGCCCTCCGAACAGAACGCGCCACCGTCCCCCTTCGACCGCCCCACGCTCGAGCCCGAACGCCGCCGCGGCCCCGGCGTCGGCAAGCCGCTCCTGATCGGCTGCGGCGTGCTCCTGCTCCTGGTCCTCGCCGCCGGCCTGCTGTTCGTCGCCTACCAGAACCAGATCGCCGGCTGGCTGTTCGAGACCCTCCAGGCGCAGCTCGAGCCGATGGTGCCCGAGGACCTCCCGCCGGACGTCCGGGAGCGCTACGACCGGGCCTTCGACGCCGCGATCACCGCGCTCCGCTCGGGGGAGTACGACCCGTCCGCCCTCCGGGAGGCCCAGATGGAGCTCAGCAGCGTCGCCCGGGACCTCTCCGACGAGAGCGAGATGAGCGTGGAGGACGTGGAGCGCCTCTCGGCCGCCCTCGAGAAGCTGGCCGGCGGCGCTCCGCCCGACGGCGGCTGACCGAAAGGCCTTGCCATGCACGGTCGAGGGAGGGCGGAGGTGCCCTCTCCCCGGACGGGGAGAGGGTCAGGGTGAGGGGGTACAGGTGGGTAGGGCGGCTCGCTCCCGCTCGCATCTCGGCCGGCTTCAGCCGGCCGGATAGCGAGCGCAGCGAGCCGCAACACCGGCATCAGCCGATCATGGCGGCGAACGGTGCGTGGTTGGAGCGGTCCGGGGGCTCCCGGCCGGAGGTGCCAGCGCCCGCGGACCTGGCAGGCCCGGCGGCGGTGTACGCCCGCCCCGTCCGCGGCGGCGCTGACAGGCGGAGCCCCCCGGCGGGAGCTCCACCAGGGCGGAGCCGTGCCGGAGGCCGGGAGCCCCCGGACCGCTCCCGGCGAACCCCACGGCGGAGCCATCCATCCAACCGCCATCGAACCCGGACGGACCTCATCCCCTCACCCCGGCCCTCTCCCCACGGGGGAGAGGGTGGCGGCTTTGGGGGGCGGTCGCGGCACGGGGAACAATCCCCCGACCCCGTGCGGTTGTCCCTCACGCCATGGACCGATTCGAGCTCGTCTCCCGCTTCGAGCCCCAGGGCGACCAGCCCCAGGCGATCCGGGAGCTCGTCGAGGGCGTCGAGCGCGGCGACCGGGAGCAGGTGCTCCTCGGCGTCACCGGCTCCGGCAAGACCTTCACCGTCGCCGAGACCGTCGAGGCCCTGAACCGGCCGACCCTGGTCCTCTCCCACAACAAGACCCTGGCCGCCCAGCTCTACCAGGAGTTCCGGAGCTTCTTCCCCCACAACGCGGTGGAGTACTTCGTCTCCTACTACGACTACTACCAGCCGGAAGCCTACGTCCCCCAGAGCGACACCTACATCGAGAAGGAGACCTCGATCAACGAGGAGATCGACCGGCTCCGGCTGCGCGCCACCAAGGCCCTGTTCGAGCGCCGGGACGTGCTGATCGTCGCCTCGGTCTCGTGCATCTACGGCCTGGGCTCCCCGGAGGCCTTCTTCGGCATGCTCCAGTTCTTCGAGCTGGGGGACGAAACCGGTCTGGACGAAGCGCTCTCCGGCCTGGTGAAGATGCAGTACGACCGCACCAACCTGGACCTCTTCCACGGCTCGTTCCGGGTGCGCGGCGACGTCCTGGAGATCCTACCCGCCTACGAGGACGTGGGCATCCGGGTGGAGTACTTCGGCGACGAGATCGAGCGCATCTCCCGCTTCGACCCGCTCCGCGGCGACGTGATCCGGGAGGTCGACAAGGTTTCGGTCTACCCGCGGACCCACTACGTGACGCCCAAAGAGCGACTGATCGCGGCCATCGAGGGGATCAAGCTGGAGCTGGCCGAACGGCTGGCGGAGCTCTCGGACGAGGGCAAGCTGTTGGAGATGCAGCGCCTGGAGCAGCGCACCCGGTTCGACCTGGAGATGCTCCGCGAGATCGGCTACTGCCACGGCATCGAGAACTACTCCCGGCACCTGTCGGGCCGCGCGCCGGGGGAGCCGCCGCCGACGCTGCTGGACTACTTCCAGGACGACTTCCTGCTGATCGTCGACGAGAGCCACCAGACCCTGCCCCAGGTGCGGGGCATGTACCACGGCGACCGGTCGCGCAAGCAGACCCTGGTCGACCATGGCTTCCGGCTGCCGAGCGCCCTCGACAACCGGCCGCTCACCTTCGAGGAGTTCGACGCCAAGGTGGGCCAGCGGATCTACGTCTCGGCGACCCCGGGGCCGTTCGAGCTCGAGCGCACCGGGGGGGTGGTGGTGGAGCAGCTCATCCGGCCCACCGGCCTGCTCGATCCGGAGATCGAGGTGCGGCCCGCCAGGGGGCAGGTGGACGATCTGATCGGCGAGATCCGCAAGATCGTCGACCGGCGCGAGCGGATCCTGGTGACCACTCTCACCAAGCGGATGGCGGAGGAGCTGACCCAGTACCTGACCGAGCTCGGCATCCGGGTGCGCTACATGCACAGCGACATCGACACCCTGGAGCGGGTCGAGATCGTCACCGACCTGCGGCGCGGCGAGTTCGACGTGCTGGTGGGGATCAACCTGCTGCGGGAGGGGCTCGACCTGCCCGAGGTGAGCCTGGTGGCGATCCTGGACGCGGACAAGGAGGGCTTCCTGCGGAGCGAGACCTCCCTGATCCAGACCGCCGGCCGGGCGGCCCGCAACGTGGGCGGCCGGGTGATCTTCTACGCCGACGCCACGACCCGCTCCATCGCCGCGGCGATCGACGAGACCGAGCGCCGCCGGGAGACCCAGCAGGAGTTCAACCAGGAGCACGGCATCGAGCCGGCGACCATCCTCAAGGACATCCACAGCCCGCTGGTCGCCCTGTCGAACCTGGACTACCACGAGATCAAGCCTCGGGCCCTGGAGGTCGCCGAGCGGAGCGAGGTGCCGCTCGCCGAGCGCATCAAGCGGCTGGAGAAGGAGATGCGCGAGCACGCCCAGCGCCTCGAGTTCGAGGAGGCGGCCGTGCTCCGGGACAAGCTCCAGGAGCTCCGGGAGGTGCAGATCTTCACCGGGTGAGGGGAAGGGGGGGGCGGGCCGGCTCCGGTGTCGGGGGCGGATGGAGGGGGTGCGCCAGGGCCGGCTCGCGTGGAGGAGCTTCCGGCGGGGCGCTCGCCTGCCCGGAGCCGGCGTTGGCCGTGGTCGCACTCCGGAAGCCGACGAGCGTCGCCGTCTCCGAGCACCCGTGGCGCACCCCCTCCACCCGCCCCCGACACCGGAGCCTACCGGGATGTGTTGGGGGAGAAGAGCGGCGCCGAACGCCATCTGCCGCGCAATGGCAATCGAAGCGGCCGGCTTCAGCCGGCCGGATGCGAGCAGAGCGAGCCGCAAACCCGGCTTCAGCCGGCCGGCAGCGAACGCCGGCGAGCCGCCTTCCCCGGGAATTCCCCGTCCGCCGGGCGCGATAGATTCGAGTGCCATGGCCGCGGTCCGCATCGCACCGAAGATCGAGGAGAAGGTCCGGGAGCTTCCCGACCGTCCCGGGATCTACATCTTCAAGGACGACCGGGGGAAGCTCCTCTACGTGGGCAAGGCGATCTCGCTCCGCAAGCGCGCCGGGTC
>JASFUJ010000202.1:0-6296 GCA_050050355.1 Acidobacteriota bacterium | reverse complement strand
GGCCCATGGCGTCGTCCAGTCCCCGGGCGAGGACCGAGAGCGGATTGGGGCGGACCACCGCGACCGGTTCGGCCCCGGCGGCCGGTCCCTGCGAGGAGTCGGGCCCTCCGGGTCGGATCAGGTCGTAATTCTCCAAGCGCGCGCCGTAGTCCCGCGCCATCAGGAACAGGCCGAGACCGAGGAGCAGGGCGGTCACGGCGGCGATCACGGCCACCTGGCGGTTCTGGAACGCCTCCTGGAGCTCCTTGCCCGCCAGGACCCGGATGGAACCGGCGGCGGTCGGCCTCGGCGTCTCGAGGGTGCGGGGAGCGGTCTCGGGATGATCGGTCATCGAGGGGCGTCAGAGCAAGGTCGATGCCCGCCCCGAGCGGCCCCCGCGCCGGCGGCCCGTGCAAGGAGCCTCGACCGAGCATCGGCGGGAGGTTCCGGAGACCGGATCGGCTCGCCGCCCGGCTCGTTTCCGCGGTCGGAACCGGACCCGGTGGGCAGCGGATCTCCCAGCCGACGCGACCTGCGGGAAGTAGGCTTCCCAACCGGAGGTCCGGCGGCGGCCGGGCTTCAGGAATTCGGCTCGCGCGCGGGGCTGTTGTTGCGTGGGCAGGCGCCGACCGTCCCCTGGTCGTCCTCCGGTCGGTAGGTCATCCGGCCTGCTAGCATCGAGCCTCGCCCGACCGCTCACTTCGCATGGCCGACGCCACCACCACCCTCACCGGACCATCGTCCTCCGCCGCCTCCGGCGGGCGGTCCCGGCTGCTCCGGATCGTCGGCACGGCGGCCGGGGTCTTCCTCGGCGCCGTGCTCCTGGTGGCGGTGTGGGGCAAGGCGATCACGCCCACCGCGTTCATCGAGGAGATCGACTCCCGGGGCCTGGGTCTCCTCGTGGGGCCGGCGATCGTCGCCTACCTGGCGCTCGCACTGGAGGCGGGGCTGGGAGTGCTCCTCCTCCTCGGCGTCCGGCGCCTCTGGGTGCTGGTGCCGGCGGCGCTGCTGGTGGCCTTCTTCCTGTCCCTCACCGGCCAGGACTACTACCGGGCCGCCATGGGCCTGGAACCTGCGGCGCAGTCGTGCGGCTGCTTCGGCAACCTGGTGGTGCGCTCCCCGGCGGAGGCCTTCTGGCAGGACCTGTTCCTCCTGGTGCCGGCGCTGGGCCTGGCGTTCGTGGGACGCACCGCACGCCGGGAGGAGCGCCCGGCGGCGAGGATCCCTCCCGTGCGCACCGCCTTCGCCGCGGCCGCCGCGGTCGGCTCCACGGTGCTCGCCGCGATGGCACCGGACCTTCCCCTCGACGACTGGGCCACCCGCCTGCGTCCGGGGGTGCAGGTGACCGAGCTCTGTGTCGGCGGGAGCGGCGAGGCCAGCGAGCGTGTCTGCCTGGACACCGTGGTCCCCGAGCTCGAGGACGGGGAGCACCTGGTGGTGCTCGCCGACCTGGACGAGGCGTTCGGCGAGCGGGTGGAGCGCATGAACGCCTACGCCGACCGGCGTATGATGAGCGGCCGAGGCCCGAAGCTCTGGGTGGTCACCACCGCGGAGCACGACGAACGCCAGAGCTTCTTCTGGCAGTGGGCGCCGGCCTTCGAGCCCCGCCAGGCGCCGGAGGCGCTCCTGGCTCCCCTGTACCGAACCCTGCCTCGCTCCTTCACCGTCTCGGACGGCGAGGTGAGCGAGACCTGGAGCGGTCTGCCGCCCTTCGAGCGGTGGGCCGATCCGACGACCGACGCGACCCGGAGTACCACGCCATGATCCAGATCCGACCCCACTCCCCCCACTCCGCGACACCCGGCCGGAGGGGCACCCTCGCCGCCCTCGTGCTGACCGTCGTGACGGCACTGGCGCTCGCGAGCGCCGCGCCGGCCGCGGCCCAGCCGACGCCGGATCCCATGTTCCAGGGCTTCGAGCTCGTCGGCACCTTCGCCGTCCTCGTCGACGGCGAGACCGTGAGCGGAGCCCGCGTGTTCCAGTCCGACCGGGCGCGGGCGATCCTGGTGATGAACGCCGGGCTGCAGCAGCCGGTCCTGTTCAATCTGCGCAGCCGCCAGCTCGCCCGGGTGCCGATCATGAGCCTCGCGCAGCGCGGTGACGGCAGCATGGACATCCTGGCGGACGCCCGCCTCGCTCCGGCCGGCAGCTTCTCGGTGAGCGCGGACGGCGCCACGGCCGAGCTGGACGGAAGGACCGTCGCGCTGCGCCAGCGGGAGTCGCTCACCGGACATCGCCGGGCCGAGGACCTGACCGAGTACGACCCGTCCTACGCCCGGGGCGCCGACAACTACAGCCCGAACGAGAACCTGCTCGCCGACCTGCGCAGCCGGGGTGGCGACATCCGGATCGAGGTCTTCTTCAACTCGAAGTGCGGCGTCTGCAAGCAGATGGTCCCCCGGATCATCAAGGTCGACCGGGTGCTCGAAGACTCCGTGGTGGAGTTCGACTACTACGGCGTGCCCGACTCCTACAAGGACCCGCTGATGGAAGAGCGGGACATCAGCGGCGTGCCGACGGGCATCGTCTACGTGGACGGCAAGGAGGTCGGCCGGATCGTCGGCGGCGAGTGGAAGATCCCGGAGCTGGCGATCAAGAACACCATCTCGCAGTCGTCCTGACGACCGCCTGACGACCGTGCTCGGGCGTCAGCCGGTGAACACCCGCAACGGGTGGATGCCTCCGTTGTGCCAGAGGGCGTCGGGGGTCTGAAGCTCGCCCGGCGGCGCGATCCGGGAGACGCCGAGGCGCTCCAGGCGCGGTGCCAGCGCCTCGGCCGAGGCTCCCGCGAGGGCCGCCCCCTGTAGACGGCCCCGCCAGGGGGCGAGGATCTCCGGGAGCCCGCCCAGGGGGGCGAACGGGTGGATGCGCACCGTCCTCAGCCCCGGGGTGGCCTGCATCGCCGGCTCGGGCTCCACGATCACCGTGCCCTCCGCCAGGCCCAGGTCCAGCCGGACCAGGCCCCGGAGCTCGGCCTCCGCCCGCACCTGTTGGACCGCCCCCGCGTCGGCCGGATCCGGCGGCCCGCCGGCGGGCCCCATGGGCCAGCGGCGGGCGAGGTCGCGCAGCTCTTCGGCCAGGGGGTCGGCCAGCTCCTGGGAGCGCGCCTGCGCCCCCCGCTTCCGCTCCTCCACGTAGATCGCCGCCACCGACAGGCACCCGCGCTGGTCGAACAGCGCCACGTCCCGCGCCAGCCCGGGAGCGGCCCGGGAGAGATCCGCGCCGGCGCCGACCACCGCCAGGCTGGTCTGCGGGCCGAAGCCGACGAACCGGGCGTCGCCCCGCCGGCGGGTCCGCCGCCCCAGGTCGTCGAGCGCCGGCTGATCGCCGTAGGCCACCACCACCGCGGCCCGGGACAGGAGCGGGGCCTCCAGCTCCTCCGAGCCCCCCGGCCAGGTCGCCGCCGCGACCGCGTGGTCCAGGGCCGGCAGCCGCTCCACGAGCGCCCGGACGAACGCGGGCGTGAACACCGGCTCCGCGCTCGGGGACTTGAGCAGCACCGGCCGGCGCGCCGCCAGCGCCGCCACCAGCGGCTGGACCGCCAGGGCGGGCAGGTTGGAGGCGAGGAACACCACCGCGAACCCGTCCCGCGGCGCCGCCGGCTCGTCCCCGGCCGCCGCGCGATGCTTCCGCATCTCCCGCGCCTCGGCGAACAGCCGTTCCGCCGGCTCTCCGGACACCCCGCCCAGCACCGCTTGCAGCCCCGCCTCCAGCCCCTCCGGCGAGAGCCGCGTGGTGCGCACCAGGTCCCGCTGGATCGCCCGGCGCTCGGGCGACGCGGGATCGAGGAACGCCGCGACCGCCCCGTTCCAGGCGGCCAGGATCTCCCCGTCGGAGGGGGGGACGCCGGTCAGGCGATCGATGAGACCGGTCACGGTCTCGCCGCAAATCGTCATCCCGTCATCTCCTCCGCGGTCAGCGAGCAGCCCCGCAGCTCGGCGCCCCGGGCCCGGCCGACCAGCCGCAGCCCGCCGCCGTCGATCGTTCCCAGGTCCTCGGTGAGCACGTGGACCGCCGAGCCGAGGTTGGCCAGGTCGAAGACGGCGATCAGGCCGACCGTGCCCGGCGTCGCCTCCTGCAGGGTCTCCGGGTCCAGCACGCGCACGCGAACCCAGCGGGGCGGGACGAACAGCTCCGGATCGCCGCCGTCGAGGGACCGGGTGTAGAGCTGGCTGGTGAGCTCGGTCATGCCGTACTCGCGGACGATCTTTCCGGGGGGCACGCCGAGGAACGCCTCGACGCGGGCGGTCAGCTCGTCGCGGGAGAGCTCTCGATGCCTCCCCTTGAAGCCGCCGGTCTCGAAGAGGACCGAGCCGGGCGGCAGGCGGAACCGCTCGCCGGCCTCTCCCAGCCGGTCGAGCCAGGTGGCCAGGGCGAAGGCGGTGGCGAGCACCAGGCAGGGCGTGGACGGGAGCTTCGCGGCCCGGTCGCGGACCCACGCGGAAGCACGCGCGGCGTCCAGGCCGTCCGGGCCGAGGGCGTACCGGCTGTCGTCCGTCCCCCAGCGGGTCAGGGCGTGATCGATCATGAACGACAGGCTGGAGTCCGGCACGTCGTCGCGGGATGGGATGAGGGAGAGCATCGGGACCCGGGAATGAGCAGAAATCGAATCCCGATCGCGCGGCAGGCAGGCGCCGGGGAAGGCGGAATCGATCGTCCCCCGGTAAAGGTCGGAGAACGGGTGGCGGTGGACGCTCCGGCGCGCGCCGCCCTCGGAGGTGGTGCCACTCGACCGGAAGGTGACCGCCCCGGCCGGGTCCACGCCGTCCGGCCACAGGTCGAGGCTCTTGTAGGCGAGCGCCGGCACCGGCGGGATCTCCCGCCAGTCGGGGAGGGGGCGCTGCCGAAGCCGGCGGAGGTCCACCCCCCGGGACTCCGCGAGCGCGCGGACCGGGCCGATGCGCTCGGCCTGGAAGGCGAAGGCCTCCCAGGCCAGCTCCGTGAACCGCTCCTCGAGCGCCGCCGGGGACGTCGGTGTGGCCGAGCCCGTGGTCCGGACGAAGCGTCGGATCCTGTCGAGGAGATCGAAGGTCATGGTGCGGTGGGCGCGCAGGGTGTCGGAGGGCGGCCGCGGCGTGCCGTTCACCGGCCCGAACGGACGGAGAACGTTCCCCGCCCATGCTAGGATAGCGCTCGTTCTTCCCAGATCCGAACCGACCGGATCTCGACCGCCCGGCGCGGCGCCCGGGGGTCGGATCCTACCGTTGCCACGTGGCGAACGACCCCAATCCCCAACCCGCCCGACCGCGTATCGCGCTCCGCGCGTTCTTCGCCGTCCTGGTGGCGGTGGTCCTGGTGGTTCTCGGGGTGACCGGCTATCTGGAGTGGTACCTGAGAATGGACCGATCGGGCGAGCCGGGCGAGCTCGGTGCGGTCGCCCGGTCCCAGGAGACGCTGGTCGGTCAACGGCTGGAGTCCCTCGGCCTGACCGCCGCCTCTCTGGCGGACGATCCCGACGTCCCGGTCGCCCTGGACGAGGCCGCGGCGTCGAGCCGAGAATCACCGCCCGCCGAGGGGGAAGCGGGCCCTGCCCCGGGCGCCTCGCAACCCGACGACGGCGAGGGGACCCTGTCCACCTTCGGGCTGGAGCCGCTCCTGCAGGATCTCCTCGACAACCGGGGGCTCGACCTGGCGGTGATCGCCGGAGCCGGCGGCGCCACGGTGGCCGTGGCCGGGAGCGACCGGGCCGCGGCCGAGGCGCTGCTGGGCTCGCCGGCGGCGGTGCGCGCCCTGGAGGACGGGCGTGCCCGCGGAGCGTGGAGCCGGGACGGCCGCCTCTATCTCACCGCCGCCGCGCGGGTGGAGCGCGAGTTCGAGGCCCTCGGTCTGGCGGTGGTCGCCGTGGCGGTCGACCGGGCGCTCGCCCTCGAGGCCCACGGGCTGAGCCGGGCCGACGCGGCCTTCCTGGTGCCGTCGCCCGGCGGGGGCGGGGCGGAGCCGGTCGCCTCGACCCTGGGCCGCGAGACGGGGGAGGCGCTGGTGCCGGCGTTGCGGGACGCCGGCCTGTTGACGCCCGCGTTCCGGGACGGGGAGTCCCCGACGGCGGAGCTCGCGCTGAGCGGCCGGACGTACCAGGTCCGGGTCACCCCTCTGCAGGGTGCGCGCGGCGGCGCCCAGGGGTTGGCGGTGACCCTGGTGGAGCGCGCCGGTGCCGAGGCGCTGGTGCGGACGCTCCAGACGGTGGCGGGCGGAGCGGGCCTGGCGGCCCTGCTGCTGGGCGGCCTCCTCGCCCTGGCCGCGTCCCGCGGCGCGCTGGGCCCGCTGAAGGAGGTGGAAGGCGCGGCCGAGCATGCCGGGGCCGGCGATCTGGCGGGAGC
>JASFUJ010000201.1:0-6309 GCA_050050355.1 Acidobacteriota bacterium | reverse complement strand
GCCTTCGGCTGCGCCGCCGCAGCTACCCGCGTCTGCTGCGTTGTCGCTCCTCGACGATGCTACGGCATCGCCTGCGTCGCGACCGCCTTGCATCCACGAGCATCTGCGACGGCTCGCTTCGAAGGCTGGGGCGAAGGCCGGGCCAGAATGGAGCTCTCACCTGTCCCGAATCGGGCCGCGCAGAGGCCGAGTGCGATCCTGGGGTGGGATAGGTCAGCGGACGGCGCTCGCCACCTCCACCACCAGCTCCGCCAGCGCCGTCTCCGGCTCGGCGCTCTCCCCCTTGAGCGCCAGCTCGGTCTCCAGGACCCGCCAGGGCAGCCGCGCCAGAAACTCCCCGGACATCCGCGGAACCGTCAGATACGCCCTGTGCAACGGGTACGGATGCAACCCGGCCAGCGGGCTCTTGCGCCCCGCCAGCTCCCCCTGCAGCCGCGGCGCGAGGCCGCTCTTGAACCGGCCGTAATTCCGCTCCCCCGCGCGCACCCCGGCGACCGCCATCATCCCCCGGACCGCGGTCAGATTGCGGCAGAACCCGGCGAACAGGGCGAAGAACGAGAGCCGGGCCGCCAGGGCGTCGCCCGCAGCCCCCAGGTAGCGGTCCAGCCGCTCCAGCGCCTCGCCGCCGCGCCCCTCCCCGACCGCGTCGAGGATCTTGAAGACGTCCTCCTCCCCCCGGTCCTCGACCGCCTCCTCCACCATCGCCCGCTCGATCACCGGCTCGCCGCCTTCCGACGATCCCCGCGCGAGCTCCGCCAGCTTCCGGTACTCCGCCGCGAAGCGGTCGGTCGTCGCCGACTCGGTCGACTTCCCCCGCCCTCCCCCCTCCTTGCGCAACGTCCGCCGGGCCAGCTCCGCCACCGCCGCGGGAGCGGCCCGGACCCCCGTCTGCCGCGCCAGCTCGTCCACCAGCTCCTCGACCCCGCTCCACCCGCGGCGCTCCGACTCCACCCGGGCGAGGCGCAACCGCGCCCCCCGTTCCTCGATGGCCCCGACCACCGGATGATCCGCGGCGACCGAGCTCTCGGCCAGCACCATCGTGTGGCCGGGGGGGAGCCCCTCCCGCACCACCGCGGCCAGCTCCGAGATCTCGTGCTCACCGAACCCGTGGAGACCGGCCGCGCGCGCCGCGGTCAGGAGGTCGGCGAGATCCTCCCGGAGCGCCGCCACCCGCTTCTTGGTCCGCTTGCGCCCTCCCTTGCGGGCCCCCTGGAACACCCAGTCGGGCAGACGGCCCAGGAGCTCCGCCGGCTCCCCCTCCAGGGGGTCGATCTCGAACAGCCGGACGGCCTGGAGCAGGGAGAGGGCGGCCCGGCGTTCCCCGGGGGACAGGGAGCCGGCGTCCTCGCCCCCACCGGACGAGGAGAGGGGCACCGCGTCGGCCGCCTCGTCGATGAACGCGGCGGCGGCGGCCCGGTCCGCCAGGGCGCCGGTTTCGACGACCAGCAGCACCTTGGCGGAAGAGAACAGCGCGTACGTGCGGAGATCCCCGAGGATCGGGGACAGGCGGGGAGGGCGGACGTGGGCCTCGAGCGCGCAGCCGGCGCGCTGGGCGAGGGCCTCTGCGAGCCGCCGCGCGGCGGGCTCGGCGGTGGCGCGATCCCCCTCGACCAGGTACACCGGAGAGGGGTCGCCGGAGGCCGCCCGCTGAATCAGCGTTTCGAGAGGATCGGCCAGCCTCAGTACTCCTCGTCGGGCTCCAGAAGGCCCTTCTCGATCCTCTCCTGGACGTCCACCGTGTAGCGGGCCCACGGCACGGCCTCGAGCCGCGGGAGGGCGATCGGCTCGCCGGAATGGAGGCAGAACCCGTACTTGCCCTCCTCCATCCGCTGGAGCGCCGCGTCGATCAGCACCAGGTGCTTGCGCTCGCCGTCCGAGAGAGTGAAGTTGAACTCACGGTTCCAGGCCGCGTTCGCCTGGTCCACCAGATCTTCGGTTCCGTAGTCCGAGGACTGCTGCCCCGCCTTGATGTCCTGCTGATACATATCGAGGATCCGTTGTTTCTCCTCGAGAAGCCGCTCACGGAGCGCTTCGATCTGCTTTTTCTTCAGGATGTCTTTGGTGGTCCGCCCATCTCCGTTGCTCGCCACGGCATGGTCTCCTTTCTTCAACAAGCGCGCAAACCGTTGCCGCCCATCAAATTGGTTGCCGATGGTACTTGATTCCGGCGTGGATGGAAAGAACCCGGTAGATCTGCTCATAGAGGAGGAGCCGGGCCATCTCGTGCGGGAAGGTCATCCTGGAAAGGGACAGCCGGAGCCGCGAGGCGTCGAGCACCGCCCGGTCGAGGCCCAGGTCCGAGCCGATCGCGAACGCCACCGGATGGGGCCAGTCCTGGCGGAGCTTCGCCATGCGCCGGGCCAGGTCCTCCGTCGCGAGCTCACGCCCCCGGCGGTCCAGGGCCACCAGCCAGCACGGATCGGGCAGCGCCGCGAGCAGCGCCTCCCCCTCCGCCGCCAGCCGGGCCCGTTCGTCCCCGGTCGGCTTGACCTTCACCACCACCTCCCGGACCGGCATCCAGCGCTGGATCCGATCCCGATAGTCCGCGCACAGCGAGTCCCAGACGTCTCGCCGATGCCGCCCCGCCCATGCGATGAGAAGCTCCCTGGCCATCCGAGGGCATACCCTACCGGAATTGGGAATTCTCCCGCGCCCCTTTCGGGGGACGAGCCAGCAAGCAGTCTGCGCGGCAGGACCGCCGAGGCGAAGGCCGGTCGCCGGGCGGGGACAAGACCCGCCCCTACACCGGATCGCCGGGGCGCGCGCCGGGCGGCGCATCGTGGAGCCGTCCACCCGGCCGGCATCGAACGGTGATCCGCGGAGGGGCACGGGGAGTCCCGCGCCGGTCGCAGTCCAGCCGCCGCGGGAGCTCCCCGTGCTCCCTCCCGGCGAACCTCCGGGCGGAGCCGTCCACCCGGCCGGCATCGAACGGACGAGAGCGTTACAATACGCTCTCCCGCCGGGCCGGCCCCCGGCGCCGCACCCGCACGAACCGGTCATCCCCTCTGAGCACGGACCCAGAACGCCCCACGAATCGACCCCATGAGCGACCGACGCTTCCCCGACGTCCCCACCGGCTATCCCTTCCCCGAGCTCGAGCGCAACATCCTCGAGCGCTGGGAGCGAGACGCAATCTTCGAGAAGAGCCTGCAGAAACCGGCCCCGCGGGGGGAGTTCGTGATCTACGAAGGCCCGCCCACGGCCAACAACGTCCCCCACGTGGGACACGTCCCCTCCCGGGCGATCAAGGACCTCTTCCCCCGCTACCGCACCATGCGCGGGTACCACGTGGCCCGCAAGGCCGGCTGGGACACCCACGGCCTCCCCGTGGAGATCGAGGTCGAGAAGAAGCTCGGCTTCTCCGGCAAGGAGGAGATCGAGCGCCACGGCATCGCCGAGTTCAACCGGGCCTGCCTCGAGAGCGTCCGCACCTACGAACGCGAATGGCGCGCCCTGACCGAGCGCCTCGGCTACTGGACCGACCTGGACCACGCCTACTTCACCTTCACCAACCAGTACATCGAATCGGTCTGGTGGGCGCTCTCCGAGCTCTGGAAGCACGGGCTGCTGTCCAAGGGCTACAAGATCCAGCCCTACTGCGCCCGCTGCGGCACCACCCTCTCCAGCCACGAGGTCGCCCAGAACTACAAGGAGACCGACGACCCGTCGATCTGGGTGCTCTTCCCGGCGCGCGAAGGCCAGACCCTCCACCCCGTCGGCGGCGGTGAATGGACCACCCCTGGCGGCCTCGAGCTCGTGGCCTGGACCACCACCCCCTGGACCGTCCTGGCCCACGTGGGCCTGACCGTCCACCCGGACCTGGTCTACCGCGTGGTGGCCCACCCGGAGGATCCGGAGCGCTTCCTGCTGTTCGGCGACGACCTGGAGCAGCCCGTGCCCCTCGACGTGGAAGCCGACGGCAAGCGCCGGCGGATCGATCTGCGTGACCTGGAGCCGGTCGCCCGCTTCCGGGGGAGCGACCTGGAGGGCCTGCGCTACGACCGCCCGTACCCGGTCTCCCTCGACGGATGGCGCCAGGAGCTGGAGGCCCGGGGCGAGGACTACGACGGCCCGGTCGACGACGGCGGCTTCGCGGTGCTCACCGGCGACTACGTGACCGCCGAGGAGGGGACCGGCCTCGTCCACACGGCGCCCCGGTTCGGCGAGGACGACTACAAGACCGGCCTCGCCCACGGCCTGCCCATGCTCCGGACCATCGACGAGGAGGGCCGGGTCACCGACCTGCCGGGCCTGGAGCCGTTCGCGGGACTGGACTTCAAGGAGGCGGACCCGGAGATCGTCCGGGACCTGAAGGACCGCGGCCTGCTGCTCCACACCGAGCGCTACCGCCACAACTACCCATTCTGCTGGCGCTGCGACCGGCCGCTCCTCTACTACGCCACCGAGAGCTGGTTCGTGAACACCACGAAGAGGAAGGACCGGCTGATCGAGCTCAACCGGACCATCGGCTGGCACCCTGCCCACGTGGGCGAGGGCCGGTTCGGCAACTGGCTGGAGAACATGGTCGACTGGGCCCTGTCCCGCCGGCGCTACTGGGGGACCCCGCTGCCGGTCTGGGAGTGCGACGGGTGCGGCGCGACCCGGGTACCGGGCTCGTTCCACGAGCTCTTCGAGCTCGCCGGCCGGGAGCTCCCGGACGACCCGTACGACCAGGAGCGATTCAATCCGCACCGGCCCTACATCGACGAGATGAGCTGGGCCTGCGGCGAGTGCGGCGGGACCCTGTACCGGGTCGAGGAGGTGATCGACGCCTGGTTCGACTCCGGCTCCATGCCCTACGCCCAGCACCACTACCCGTTCGAGAACCGCGAGCTGTTCGACGAGCAGTTCCCGGCCGACGTGATCGCCGAGGGCATCGACCAGACCCGGGGCTGGTTCTACACCCTCCACGCCCTGGGCGGCCTGCTGTTCGACTCGGTCGCCTACCGCAACTGCGTGGTCAACGGCCACATCAACGACGAAGAGGGGCGCAAGATGTCGAAGCGGCTCGGCAACGTGATCGAGCCGATGGAGGTGATCGAGGAGACCGGGGCGGACGCCCTGCGGTGGTATCTCTACATCTCGAACCCGGAGCTCACGTCGCGCTTCTCCGCCCGGCTGGTCCGGGAGTCGGCCCAGAGGTACCTGATCCCGCTCTGGAACGCCCTGTCGTTCTTCACCATCTACGCCAACCTGGACGGCTGGCGGCCGGAGGCAGCGGAGGCGATTCCGTTCCCCGAGCGTCCGGCCCTCGACCGGTGGATCCTGCTGCGCCTCGACCGGGTCACCGAAGGGGTGACCGGTCACCTGGACGGCTACCGGGTCGTCGACGCCGCCCGGCTGCTCGAAGCCTTCGCCGACGATCTGACCAACTGGTACATCCGCCGGAGCCGGAGCCGGTTCTGGGCCGGCGACGGGGAGACCGACCGGACGGACGCGCTCAAGGAGAGCGCCTACCAGACCCTCTACGAGGTGCTGGTGACCCTGTCCCGGCTGACCGCGCCGTTCACGCCGTTCGTGGCCGACGAGCTCCACCAGCGGCTGCGGTCGAGGGTCTCGATCGGGGCCGGAGCAGCGGACGGGGCCGCGGACGGCGCCGCCGAGAGCGTCCACCTGGAGTCCTGGCCGGAGCCCTCGGCCGAGCGCCGAGAGCCGGACCTGGAGCGGGCGATGGCGGCCGTCCAGCGGATCGTCCGGCTGGGGCACGCGGCGCGCAACGCCCACGGCCTCAAGACCCGCCAGCCCCTCGCGTCCGTGACCCTGGTGGCCGCCGACCCCGAGCTCCCCGCCCTGATCGAGCCCTACGAGCACCTGCTGGAGGACGAGCTCAACGTCCACGGGATCGCCTGGGCCCGGGAGCGGTCCGACTACGTCCACCACGAGGTCAAGCCCCACTACCCGAAGACCGGGCCCCGGTTCGGCAAGCGGATGAAGGAGGTGGCGGCGGCGCTCCGGGAGGCGGACGGCGACCGCCTGGCCGGGGAGCTGGAAGCCGAGGGCAAGGTCACCCTGGAGCTGGCGGACGGGCCGGTGGAGCTCGCCGCCGAGGAGCTGGAGGTGCGGCTGGACGAGCGGGAGGGGATCGCCGCCCAGGGGGACCGGGAGATGCTGGTGGCCCTGGAGACCGAGCTCACGCCCGCGCTGATCGCCGAGGGCCTGGCCCGGGAGGTGGTCAACCGGATCCAGACCGCCCGCAAGGAGGCCGACCTGGACTACGCCGCGCGGATCCGGGTGCGCTACCGGGCCGGCGACGAGCTCGAGGCGGCGATCGAGGCGCACCGGGACTGGATCGCCGCCGAGACCCTGGCC
>JASFUJ010000200.1:0-6326 GCA_050050355.1 Acidobacteriota bacterium | reverse complement strand
TCCAGCACCTCGGACCAGATCTCGGCCAGCATCGCCTCCACCGGGGTCCGGGGCGGCACCCGGGGGCCCCGGCCCGCCGCCAGGCCCGCCCAGTCGGCGGGGCCGGGCGTGGGCAGGCGCTCCCGGTTCACCTTGCCGGCCGGGGTCAGGGGGAGCTCCGGGAGGGCGACGAAGGCCGCCGGCACCATGTAGGCCGGGAGGCGCTCCGCCAGCCACTCCCGCAGGGAGGTCGCGCTCGGAGCGGGGGTCGGGGCCGGGGCCTCCCCGCCCACCACGAAGGCAGCCAGCCGGCGATCGCCGGGCGCGGCCTCCACCGCCAGCACGGCGACCTCCCGCACGTCCGGATGGGCGGCGAGGGCCGACTCCACCTCCCCGAGCTCCACCCGGAAGCCGCGGATCTTCACCTGGTCGTCGGTCCGCCCCAGGAACTCGATCGCCCCGTCCGGCCGCACCCGGGCCAGATCGCCCGTGCGGTAGAGGCGCCCGCCCCCGGAGCCACGGAGCGGAGCGAACGGGTCGGGGACGAACACCCCGGCGGTGGCCGCCGGGCGGCCCAGGTAGCCCCGGGCGATCCCCGCTCCGCCCAGGTGGAGCTCGCCGGCCGACCCCACCGGGACCGGTTCCAGGCGGCCGTCGAGCACGTGCGCCGTGAGGCCGGCGACCGGCCGGCCGATGGGGATCCGGGCCGCCCCGTCCTCCACCTCGTGGGGGCGGACGCGGTGCAGGGTGGAGGTCACCGTGGCCTCGGTCGGGCCGTAGGCGTTGATCCAGCGGGGCGCGTCCCGGCCGCTCCGTCCGAGCGCCTCCGACCAGGCGCGGAGCCGCTCCGGAAGCGCCCCCTCGGTGCCCACGATCACCAGGCGCAGGGCCTCCGGTGGCAGGAGCGGGTTCTGGTCCGGACCCTGCCTCGGGCGCTCCAGCTCGCGGCACCACTCGTGCCACAGGGGGGTGGGGATGTTGATCACCGTCAGCCGGCGCTCCGCCACGAAGCGCACCAGCCCCCGCGGCTCCAGGGAGAGCTCCGGGGTGCGGAGCACCAGCGCCGCCCCCCGGGCGAGGGTCGGATAGATCTCCTCGCCGGCGATGTCGAAGCTCACCGAGGCGAACTGGAGCACCCGGTCGTCCGGTGCCAGGGCGTAGGCCGCGGTGACCGCCGCGGCGTGATTGGCGAGGGCGCCGTGGGAGACCACGACCCCCTTCGGCCGGCCGGTGGTGCCCGAGGTGTAGAGGACGTACGCCGCCGCCTCCGGAGCCACCTCGCCCGAGGCGCTCACGGTGCCAGCCCCTTTGCACGGAGCCTCCTCGCTCAGGGTGCCAGCCCCTTTGCAGAGCCCGAGGGGGACCCGGCGCGCGGCCTCCGGGGCCACGCGCCCGGCCCGTGCGTCGAGACCTTCGCCCACCAGGATCGCCCGCACCCCGGCATCCGACGCCATGAAGGCGAGGCGCTCGTCCGGGTACTCCGGATCGAGGGGGACGTACGCCCCGCCGGCGCGCAGCACGCCGAGGAAGCCGGCGATCGTCTCCGCCGAGCGGGTCGCGAGGACGCCGACCCGGTCTTCCACCCCGACGCCCAGCTCCCGGAGACGGCTCGCCACGCGGGCCGACGCCCGGTCGAGCTCGCCGTAGCTCCAGCGGACCCCGCCGGCCTCCACGGCGGTCCGTTCCGGATCGGCCGCCGCCCGGCGGAGGATCGTCTGGTGCACCGGCGGCGGCGCGCTCCGCCCGGACCCGGGACGACCGGGCCCCGGCGCCCCCTGCCACTCGACGGTCAGGGCGTGGCGCTCGGCCGGGGCGAGCATCGGCAGCCGGCCGACGGGCCGCTCGGGGTCGCGCACCGCGGCGTCCACGATCCGCCGGAACGCCCCCACCAGGCGCCGCGCGGTCGACCGGTCGAACAGGTCGGTGTTGTACTCCAGGTACCCGCGCAGCGCGGCCTCCCACCCTGGTGACCCCGCCGGTTCCACCAAATCGAGCGTCAGGTCGACCTTGGCCAGGCCCCGTTCCACCGGGATCTGCTCCACCGCGAGCCCCTCCAGGCCGAGGCTCGTCGCGGGCATGTTCTGGAGCGCGAACATCACCTGGAACAGCGGGTTGCGGGACAGGTCCCGCTCGTCCTCCAGCTCCTCCACCAGGCGCTCGAACGGCATCTCCTGGTGTCCGAACGCCACCAGGGCGTGGGCGCGCACCCGCCGCAACAGCTCCCGGAAGCCGGGCCCGCCCCGGAGGTCGGCCCGCAGCACCAGCGTGTTGGCGAAGAACCCGATCAGCGGCTCGAGCTCGCTCCGCGTCCGCCCGGCCACCGGCGTCCCCAGGAGCAGGTCGTCGCGGCCGGCCCACCGCGCCAGCACCGCGGCGAAGGCGGCCAGGAGGACCATGAACGGCGTCGCCCGCTCGCTCCGGGCCAGCGCCCGGACGCCGGCGACGGTGTCCGGGGCCAGCGCGAACGGCTCGATCGCCCCGCGGAAGCTCTCCAGGGCGGGCCGGGGGCGGTCGGACGGCAGGTCGAGCACCGTGGGGGCGTCCGCCAGCCGCTCGCGCCAGAGCTCGAGCTCGCGCGCCAGCTCCTCGCCGCTCAGGCGCTCCCGCTGGCTCCGGGCGTGGGCGCCGTAGGTGGTCGCGAGCTCCGGCAGGTCGGCGGCGTCGAGAGACCCTTCCGTGACCGCCGCGCCGTACAGGGCGGAGAGCTCCCGCAGCAGGATGCCGAGGGACCAGCCGTCGGCCACGATGTGGTGGAGGGCGATCAGCAGCGCCGCTTCACCCTCGGCCGGGTCCCCGACCTGGTCCCCGACCCGGCCCCCGCCCAGCTCCACCAGCGTGAAGCGCACCAGGGGAGCCCGTTCCAGGTCGAAGGGCCGCGCCGCCTCGTCCCGCGCCAGGGCGGCGAGCCGGCGCTCCCGCTCCTGCCGCGCGACTTGGCCGGAGCCGCCGCCGAGCCCCGACAGGTCGACCCGGGACAGCCGGGGCGCCGCCAGGGCCGCCGGCTCGACCACCTGGACCGGCTCGCCGTCGATCTCCTCGAACCGGGTGCGCAGGGCGCCGTGCCGCGCGGCGATCCGGGCAAGGGCAGCGGCCAGGGCCGCCCGGTCGAGCGGGCCGTGAAGGCGGAGCGCCCGGAAGATCGTGTTGTGGGAGCCGCCGGGCTCCAGGCGGTCGAGGAACCAGAGCCGTCGCTGGGCGAAGGTGACCGGGTGGCGCCGGGGCGCGCGCTCCTCTCCGGGGAGCGGGCCGTCAGGGGCCGGCCCCAGGACCGCCCGGGCCGCCGGCTCCTGTTCCTCGGCCAGCCGGCGGAGCAGGGCCAGCTTCTCTTCCCGCGTCAGCCGCGAGAGCTCGGCGGACGACGGGGTCACCGGCGCTCCCTCTCTCGTTGCGTCTCGGGTCGGGGTTCGATCCATGCCGCCCTCACCGCGTCTTTCCGGCGATCATCCGGCCGAGCAGGGCGTCGAGCTCCTCGTCCGACAGGTCGTCGGCCCCGTCCCCGGTCAGGTCCCCGGTCGGGTCCTCGCTCCGGCGGAGCGCATCCCCGGCGGCGTCCCGGCCGGACCCCGCTCCGATCGGCTGCTCCCGCCGCGCTCCGGCGCCTTCCGTCTCCAGCCGGCGCGCCAGGAGCTCCACCGTCGGCTCTTCGAACAGGACGGTCAGGGGCACGTCGGCCCCCAGGTCGCGGCGGATCCGCGCGGCGATCCGGGTCGCGGCCAGGGAGTGGCCCCCCAGGTCGAAGAAGTCGTCCCGGACCCCGACCCGTTCCACCGGCAGCAGCTCGGTCCAGATCCCGGCCAGCGTCCGCTCCAGCTCGTTGCGAGGCGCCACGTGGGTCTCCTCGGGGCGCTCGAAGCCCGGCTCGGGCAGGGCCTTGCGGTCCACCTTGCCGTTGGGGTCGAGGGGGAACGCCTCCAGGAGAACGAAGGCGCTCGGCACCATGTGATCCGGCAGGCGCTCGGCCAGGTGGTCGCGGAGCTCGGCCGAGCCGGGTGCGGCCGAACCGGACCCTTCCGGGCCGCCCGGCTCCAGCACCAGGTAGCCGACCAGGGCCTTGTCCTCGCCGCTGCCGCGCACCGTCACCAGGGCCTCCGCCACCGCCGGGTGGGCGATCAGCGCCTGCTCCACCTCGCCGGTCTCGATCCGGAAGCCCCGCAGCTTGACCTGGGAGTCGTAGCGGCCCAGGAACTCGAGCAGCCCGCCCGGGCGCCAGCGCACGAGGTCGCCGGTGCGGTAGAGGCGCGCTCCGGGCTCCGGAGCTTCGAACGGCCGGGGAACGAAGCGCTCCGCCGTCAGCGCCGGCCGCCCCAGGTAGCCGGCGGCCAGGCCGTCGCCGCCGGTCAGGAGCTCGCCGGGCACGCCGAGCGGCACCGGCCGCAGCCGGGGGTCCACCACGAAGACCTCGGAGTCGGCGATCGGCCGGCCGATCGGCACCGGATCGGCCACCTCCGCCGCGCTCCGCATCCGATGGCAGCAGGTGAAGGTGGTGTTCTCGGTGGGACCGTAGCCGTTGATCAGGGTCAGGTGGGGATGGGCCTCGAGCACCCTGCGGCAGTGGGCGGGCGACAGCACGTCGCCGCCGGCCAGGAGCTGGGACAGGGGCGCGAGCCCGTCCAGGTTCGCCTCCACCATCTGGTGGAACAGCCCGGCGGTGAGCCAGAGGGTGGTGACACCCTCGTCGGCCAGCAGCCGCCCCAGCCGGTCCGGCTCCGGAGGCTCCGGAGGATGGACCACCAGGCAACCCCCGGTCAGGAGCGGCGCCCAGATCTCCAGGGTCGCCGCGTCGAAGGAGACCGGCGCGAGCTGGAGGACGGTGTGCTCCGGGCCGAAGGTGGCGAAGTCCGCCTCCAGCACCAGCCGGGCCACCGCCCGGTGAGGCACGGCGACGCCCTTGGGGCGACCGGTGGAGCCGGAGGTGTAGATCACGTAGGCCGGGTCGTCCGGTCCCGGCCGTTCGATCTCGTCGCGCGCCTCGCGGCTCTCGCCGTGGGCCGCCGCCGCCGGCGCCGCGCGCTCCGGGTCCGGACGGTCGACGCAGAGGACGGTCGGGCCGGCGCCGTCCGAAGACGGCTGGACAGGCAGCCGCTCGAGGAGCGCCTCCTGGGTCACCAGCACCGGCGCCGCGACGTCGGCCAGCATGAGCTCGAGCCGCTCGCGCGGGTAAGCGGCGTCGAGCGGCACGTAGAAGCCCCCCGCCCGGAGGACCCCGAGGATCGCCGGCACCAGGTCGAGGCCGCGCTCGAGCGCCAGGGCCACCGGCGTCCCCCGCTGCACCCCGTGGCGGCGCAGCCGGCCGGCGATCCGGGCCGCGCGGACGTCCAGCTCGCGGTAGGTGAGCTCCCTCCCCCCGAACCGGAGCGCGGGCGCCTCCGGGGCCGCCGTCACCCGGGCCGCGAACAGCTCGGTCAGGGAGGCGTCCCGGGGGTAGCCGGTCCGCCGGCCGCTCCACTCCCGGAGCACCAGCTCCCGCTCGGCCGGGGGCATCAGCGGCAGCTCCGAGAGACGCAGATCCGGGTTGCCGAGGGCGGCGTCGGTCAGGGTCAGGTAGTGGCGGATCAGCCGCTCGATGGTCGAGCGGTCGAACAGGTCGGTGGAGAACTCCCACGTGACCATGGCCCGGTCGTCCACCTCGCTCGATGCGCGCCCCACCCGCTGCTCGGCGCGGGGCGCCACGATGACGTTGAGGTCGGTCTTGGCCGAGCGGTTGTGCTCCACCAGGAAGCCGGCCTCGAGCCCGCCGAACGAGAGATCGGGCACCGCCGCGTCGTGGAAGCTGAACATCACCTGGAACAGCGGGTTGACCGACGGGTCCCGCTCCGGCTGGAGCTCCTCCACCAGGCGCTCGAACGGCATGTCCTGGTGGGCGTGGGCTCCCAGCATGGAACGTCGCACCCGAAGCAGCAGCTCGCGGAAGGTGGGGTCCCCGGAGGTGTCGGCCCGCGGCACCAGGCTGTTGACCATCATGCCGATCATCGGCTCCACCTCGGCCACCCGGCGATTGGCGATGCCGGCGCCGACCAGGAAGTCCTCCCGGCCGGTGGTGCGGGTCAGGAGCGCCTGGAAGGCCGCGCTCATGGTCATGAACAGGGTGAAGCCCTCCCGGCGGCCGAACGCCCGCAGCCGCTGGTAGAGCGGGGCCGGCAGCAGCTCCCGGACGGCGTCGCCCCGCATGGTCGGGCGCCGGGGACGGGGCCGGTCCGCCGGCAGGTCGAGCCGGGTCGGCGCCCCGTCCAGCTCCTTCGTCCAGTACTCGAGCAGCCGGTCCATCACCTCGCCCTCCATCCAGCCCCGCTGCCAGACGGCGAAGTCGCCGTACTGGGCCGGCAGCTCGGGGAGCGGCGAGGGCTGGT
>JASFUJ010000199.1:0-6338 GCA_050050355.1 Acidobacteriota bacterium | reverse complement strand
ACTCGATGATCTCCACCCGGGAGAAGATGGTCGCGTCCCGGCTGGCGAACTCCTCGGCGTGCTCGAGCTCCCGCCGGGCGGTTTCGATCTCGCGGTCCAGCTCCTGGAGGCGCGCCTCCGCCCGGGCGGAGCGCTGCTGGATCCTCAACCGGTTGCTGTCCAGCTCCGCCCGCCGGTCGGCGACGGTCTTCTCCAGCTCGGTGGGGTCGAAGCGGACCGCCACGTCTTCCTGCTCCAGGCGCGTCCCCTCCGGAGCGAGCCACGCGATGCGCAGGGGGCGCCGCACCGTTCCCGGCACCTGCAGCGGGGTGGACTCCACGGCCCGGAGCGTCCCGTCCGCCGGCACCCAGCGGGTGAAGGCCCGCCGGGACACCTCCGCGGTCGGCACGCCGGCGGCGCGCTCCCGCGGAACGAGGGCGTAGAGGCCGGCCGCCACCGCCACCACGGCGGCCGCGCCCAGCACCAGCAAGGCCGGCAGACGGAGCGCTCCGGTCGAACCCGCTCCCGTCACGCCCCGCCCCCTCCGGCTTCCGGCGCCCCCTCGGGGGCCTCGCGCAGCACCCGGTCCCCCTCGGAGAGCCCGGAGAGCACCTCGACCCGCTCCGGCGTCACGCGGCCGATCTCCGGGTGCACGGCGTGCGCCCCGAACAGGTCCGCCCGGTAGACCACCGGACCCTCCGCCGTCGAGAACACCGCCTCCGCCGGCAGCAGCAGCACGCCCTCGCGGCGGCCGGTCTCCACCTCCCCCTGGAACCGCAGGCCGGGCCGCAGACGCTCGGGGTCGGTCTGGTCGATCTCGATCTCGATCTGGATCACCCGCCGCGGATCCCGGGGCGAACGGCGCTGCACCGTGCGGCCGATCCTGCGCACCCGCCCCGAGTACCGGACGTCCGGGTGGGCGTCCAGGCGGAAGGTCACCGGCTGATCGGCGGCCAGGTCGGACAGGTCGGCCTCGGCCACGGAGCCCTGCCCCTGGAGCCGGCCCAGGTCCGGGATCTCGAGGATCGACCGGCCGACCCAGACCTGGTCCCCCACCTTGAGCTTCTCCCCCTCCCAGTCGGACGAGTAGATGACGATCCCCGGGCGCGGCGCCTCGACCACCATCCGCTCCAGGTCCGACTCGATCTTCTCCACCCGCGCCGCGGCCGCCGACCGGCGGTCCTCGAGCATGGCGATCTGGGCGTCGGCCTGCCGGTCGAGCAGCTCCAGGCGCTCGGTCAGGTGGTCGATCTCCGCCCGGGCCAGGTCCCGGTCGATCCGCTGCTGGGCCAGCTCGTTGGCCGCCATCAGCTCCTCCGGCGTCTCGAGCTGGAGCTCGGCCCGCCGGAGCTTCGCCCGCGCCTCGGAGAGCTGGAGCTCCACCTGCTCGCGCTGCTTCGCCAGATCGGTGCGCCGCTTGTCGATCTCCTTGGCGGCCGAGTCCCGTTCGGCGATCCGCTCGCGCAGCCGGCGGTCCAGCTCCTCGGTGTCGAAGGCGAGGACCCGCTGGCCCTCGCGGACCTCGGTGCCCTCGGAGGCCATGAAGGCGATGCGGTAGTTCCAGATCCCGGGGACTCCGGGAGGGCCGAGGGTGACCGGGTCGAGCGCCGCGATCGTCCCCTCCACGTCCACCGAGACCACCAGGTCGCCGCGCTCGACCACCGCCGTCGCGGGCTCGGGTCGGGCGGCGCGCGCGGCGAGCAGCCCGGTGGCCAGCAGGAAGAGCGCCAGCACGGGGAGGACGAAGCGGCGTCTCACGGTGCCTCCCGGTCGGCCTCGGCCGCCGGCCCGGCGCGGTCTCGGTGCGCAGCGCCGGCGCGGGCGAGCCGCTGGCCGGGGGCGAGACCCTCTCCGTCCGGCTGGTCGACCACGCACTCCAGGGCGTCGCACGGCCCCAGCCGCACCGGCACCAGGTCGCCGTCCGCCCGCCGGACCCGGCCGGACCGGTCGCCGTCGTCCGCCGCGGCCGGCCGATCGGCGAGGACCGCGGCCCGCGGCACGATCAGAGCCTCCTGGCGAGCCGCCCGGACCACCTCCACGCGGGCCGACATGCCGGGGATCATCCGCTCCGGGTCGACCGTCTCCAGGGCCACCTCCACCTCGAAGGACCGCCGGAGCGACTCGCTCCCCTCCTCCCGGGCGATCGGCGCGACCCGCGTGACCTCGCCCGCGAGCACATCGTCCGGATAGGCGTCCAGCACCACCCGCGCCGGCATTCCGGCCCGCACCCGGCCGTCGTCCACGTCCGGGAGCCGCGCCCGGACCCGGAGCGAGGACAGGTCCGGGATCGTGCCGACGGTGAGGCCGGCCCAGACCGTGTCGCCCACCTGGATCGTGCGGTCCTCCCACGGCAGCTCGCCCACCAGGAAGAGGCCGTCCGTCACCGCGGTCAGGCTGAGGCGCTCGATCGACTCCCGGGCGATCTCGATCTCCCGCCGGGACTTCTCGATCTCGATCCGCTGGATCTCCAGGTCGGCCTCCGACGCCTCGCGCTCGGCGGCCAGCTCGGCCCGCGCCTTCTCCAGCTCGTCGGTGGCCTTCTCCAGCTCCAGGCGCCGGTCGGCCAGGTCCTGGCGCGGGATGATGCCCTCGGGCAGGTCCGCCTCGATCTGCGCCTTCTCCAGCTCCGCCCGGGCCCGCTCCACGTCGAACTCCTTCTGCCGGACCTGCTCCAGGATCTCGGCCTCCTTGCGCTCCAGCTCGGAGAGCTTCTCCTCCAGGGAGACCTCCTTGTCCTCCAGGTCGCTGACGAACTCGCTGTTGTCGAGCTGCACCAGCCGGTCCCCCTCCTCCACCAGGCTCCCGTCCTCCGCCAGCCAGCGGATCTCCACCCGCCACGACGGGGTCCTGGGGACGGTGAGACGGATGGCGCGGGCCGCCTCCAGCTCGCCGCTCAGGAGGAAGGTCTGCTCGAACGGGCCCCGGCGGACCACCAGATCGTCCGGTCCGTCCGCCGCCGCCGCGGCCGTCCCCGAGGCGCCGCCACCGCACGCGCAGGCGGCGAGGACGGCCGCAGCGAGGACGGAGAGCACGGCGAAGCGGGCGGGAATGGAACGGCGAAGGTGGGTCATCCGCTGGGTTCTACGGGTCGGGGCCGCGAGGCGTCCGGGCACCGGAGCCATCGAGATTGTCGAATTTTACCATCCATGCGGGCCGATCCGCACCCGGACCGGTCCGCGCCGCGCCCCTACTCGGCCCCGAAGTCGAATTCCACCTCCGGCGCCTCCTCCGCGCCCGGCCGGGACTGGAAGTAGGCCTTCTCCTCGAACGGCCAGCCGAAGGTGGAGATCAGCCAGGCTTGCGGGAGCTTCTTGACCCGGGTGTTGAACTGCCGGGCCGCCTCGTTGAACCGCATGCGCTCCACGGTGATCCGGTTCTCGGTGCCCTCGAGCTGGGTCATCAGGTCCTGGAACGCCGCCACGGCGCGGAGCTCCGGATAGCGCTCCACCACCACCAGGAGCCGGGAGAGTGCGGACGAGAGCTGGTCCTGGGCCTGCTCGAACTGGGCGAAGCGCTGCGGGTCGTTCAGGATCTCCGGGGACACCTGCATCTGCCCGACCCGGGCGCGGGCGTCGACCACGTTCTGGAGGGTCTGCTGCTCGAACTCCGCCGCCCCGCGCACGGTCGAGACCAGGTTCGGCACCAGGTCGGCCCGCCGCTGATAGACGTTTTCCACCTGCGCCCACTGGGCGACCACCGACTGCTCCGCGGCCACCAGCCCGTTGTAGGCCCCCACCAGGTAGAGGACCACGATCCCCACCAGGAGCAAGAGCCCGACCACCGCACCCAGCCCACATCCCAGAACCGTCTTGTTCATCGGAAGATCCCTCCCGTCGATTGAAGTGCCCCGACCGGAGCCGGCGATCCCACCCGACCGGTCCGGTTCCCTCGAAGCTCGCGTTCGGCCGGCTGAAGCCGGCCGCTTCGACCCGGACGGTCGCCATCGAACCCATGATGAAGCGGCCGGCTTCAGCCGGCCGACCGGCGAGCGGAGCGAGCCCACCTCACCGGCTTCAGCCGGCCGGCCCACCAACGGATCATAACGCGAAGCACCGCCCTGGAGCCCTCCGCTTCCGCCACCGTGTACTAACATCCTCCCCCGGTGACCCATCGCTCCCCGACGCCACCCCGACCGCTCCCACCGCTCTCACGGCGGCGGGCCCGTCTCCCACGGCGGAGGGCTCGGTGACCCTGGCCGAGCTCGTCCTGCCGGTCCTCCTGGGCCCGGTGGTGGAGGACCTGTACACGGACGGCTCGGCCACGATCCGCCGGGCCCTCGAGCGGGAGCCCCTCCGCCGGCCGCTGCGCACCGCCCTCGAGCAGGCCGAGCAGGGGTTCCAGCAGTCCCTGGAGGTGAGCGGCTTCACGCTCGACGAACAGGCCCGGGCCGACCTGGCCGAGATGTTCCGGGACGAGGCCGTGATCCGGGCCGTCGGCGAGCTCCCCTTCCGGCCGATCGGCGCGATCGACACCACCCGGTGCCGGCAGCTCTTCGCCGCGATGGGCCCGACCGGGGCCGAGGCGGCGGACTTCGACGCCGCGTGGCAGGCCATGGGCCGCCGCTTCCAGAAGGCCGCGGCCCGATCGGACGAGCTGCGGGCGCTCCTCGAGCTGACCCGGCTCGACGCGGCCACCGAGCACCAACAGATCTCGGCCGAAAGCCTCGGGAAGATCGAGGAGCTCCTCTCCAAGATCCTGGAGCGCATCGAGGCCGGAGGCCCGGTCCAGGACGAGGCGCTGGCGGAGTACCGGGAGTGGTTCTACGAGAGCTACCGCTACGTGGACACGCGCGGGCTGTTCATGCGGTCGAAGGAACGGCCGGGCGAGGGGATCGAGCTGCGGGACGTGTTCGTCGAGACCCTGCTGGCGCCGGCCGACCGGGAGCGCCGGGCGGGCAAGGGCCGGGAGGGCGATCGGCGGCTCGACCCCCGCCGCCGCCTGGCCAGCGAGCTCGAGGAGCTGGACGGTCCGGAACCGGACCTCGGCGACCCGGCGACCGAAGATCCCGGGCGTCTCCAGCCCCCCGCCGAGCCCCGGCGCATCGGCCGGGTGCTGACGCGGGCCGAGAGCGCCGGCCCGGGGGTCCCGATCGTCATCCTCGGGCCGCCCGGCTCCGGCAAGAGCACCCTGATGCGGTGCCTGGGCATGGCCATCTGCAACCCCGAGGCGCGGCCCGACCTGCTCGACCCAGGCGGCTCCGGGCGCCGGGTGCCGATCCTGTGCGAGCTCAAGCGCTTCGCCTCCCGCCTGGCCTCCACGCCGGACCAGCGGCTCCTCCCCTACCTGGTGGAGCAGCTCCAGGAGAGCCTGCCGGCGGTCGAAGACCTGCTCCGCCGGGGCGAGGCCCTGGTGCTCCTGGACGGCCTCGACGAGGTCTTCGACGACCATCACCGGCGCTGGGTGAGCGAGCAGGTCTGGGAGCTGGTGACCCGGTTCCAGACGACCCGGTTCGTCCTCACCTCCCGTCCCTACGGGTACCACGCGGCGCCGCTCCCCGGC
Organism: Acidobacteriota bacterium; assembly: GCA_050050355.1. GTDB lineage: Bacteria > Acidobacteriota > Thermoanaerobaculia > Multivoradales > DATKCC01 > JASFUJ01. Next base: position 860 of record JASFUJ010000199.1, on the reverse strand, counting down.
CGGACCGACCGCTGGGACCTGGAGCCGTTCGGCGACGACGGCATCCGGAGCTTCTTCCGGGGATGGTTCGCGGCCCTGCAGCGGGAGGGGATCGACGCCGGGGTGCGGGGCGACGGCCGGGAGAAGGCGGACGGGCTGACCGAGCAGGTCCTGTCCCGGCCGCGGATCCGGGAGATGGCCGAAAACCCCATGCTCTGTACCCTGATCGTCCTGGTCCAGCGCTCCCGGACCGGTCCCCTCCCCCAGCGGCGGATCGAGTTCTACGACGCCGCCGTCCGCACCCTGGCCGAGAACTGGGAGCAGGCGAAGCACCGGCCGAAGCAGGAGACGGCGTACGACTTCCCCGAGCCGGAGCTGATCCTCAAGGCCCTGGCGGAGGTGGCCTGGCGGGCGTTCCACGAGCTGGAGCGGCGCGAGATCCCGGAGGCGACCCTCCGCACCTGGCTCCGGGAGGTGCTCGCCGACCATCCCGACTGGGCCGGCGCCCGAGGCCGCCGCGCGATCGACGACTTCCTGGAGGTCGTCCGCGACCGCACCGGCCTGCTGGTGGAGGCCGGCGGCGACCGGTACCAGTTCGTCCACCTGAGCCTCCACGAGCACCTGGCGAGCCAGTTCATCCTGGACCGGCTCGACCAGGAGCAGAGCACCCGGGTCCTGCTCCACCACCTCCACACCCCGGAGTGGGAGGAGGTCCTCCGCCTGACCGTCTCCGGCGCCGGCCAGGCCCGGGCCGAGCACCTCCTCCGGGCGGTCCTGGCGCGGCAGCGGGACCGGGCCCGGGATCCGGCCGAAGCCGAGATCGAGCGGGAGATCGAGGCCCGGATTCACCGGGACCTGCGGTTCCTCGGCCGCTGCCTGGG